>NZ_DASRTS010000021.1:0-102931 GCF_035655815.1 Lysobacter sp. | reverse complement strand
CGTGCGGTGCCGTGATTGCCCAGCTGGTACGCCGCCAACGCCGCGGGCGCGAAGGCGAAAGGCGTGAACGGCTCCTCCGCCAGCATGCGCAGGAACGCGGCGCGCGCCTTCCCCAGGGTCACGTGCGGCACGTAATGGTCGCCGCTGTGCTCGGGCACGAAGGTTTCGACATAGCGCACCGTGCTGTCGCGGATCGGCGAACCGTCCTCGTTGGGCACGAAGGCCGCGGCCGTGCCGCCCGACACGGCGAACGGAGTGAGCACCTGCAGGCATTCGCGTGCCAGCCGGTCCAGTGCCGCGTCGGGCGAGACCAGCCACGACGCCGTGCCGGTGTCGTCTTCGATCCGCACATGGCACGCCTCAATCCGCAGGCACAGGTTGCGCGGCGCGTGGTCGATGGCGACCCTGGCGAGCGCCTCGTACACCGACGCCAGGTCACCCGGTCGGACATACCGCTGCGCCAGCGTCACGTGCGGTAGGTGGGTATCGTCGAAGGCGAATCCGGCGGGATGGTCCCGCCGCAGCCGAGCATTGGCGGCCCGTGCGCGCTCCAGCAGGGTGGCATCGGGTTCGAGCAGGACGTCGATGGCGATCATCCGGGCATCTCCGGGCGGTGGCGGGCGCCAAAAGTGACCGGGCGCTCAAGAAATGCATCGCACGGCCGATGACACTTGCAACAGAACCGAACGGACCGCACGATCGCGCGCTTCGCATCATCTGTCCATCGGGCACGGACGCCGCCCCTGCGCTTCAGCGCGGCCGGAGACCGGCGCCCTACATGCTCTTTCCCCAACTCTCGCCCACTCGCGGCTTCATGGCCGCCACGGTGATCCTCGTCGCCCTGGGCGTGTATTTCGTCGCCAACGCGATCCAGTTCGCATCCGACTACCGCTGGGTGACCCACACCTACACGGCGTTGGGCCGGCTGGACCGCATCGAGTCGCTCAAGCACCGCGCCGTGGCCGAGTCGCGTGGCTATCTGCTGGCCGGGCGCCAGGAAAGCCGCGACAGCTTCTGGCGCACCAGTGGCGAGCTGCAGCGCGAACTGTCCCTGCTGACCGAACTGATGTCCGACAACCCGCCGCAGCGGCGGCGTGCCGAAGGCCTGCGCGATGCGCTGGAGCAGCGCGTGCAGCTCAGCGCCAACGCGATGCAGGCCTCGCAGTCGGGTTCCTCGCCGCCGACCGACGCGGTCACGGTGACCCTGGTACGCCGTGGCGATGCCGACGTGGCCCAGCGCCTGGAGCAGCTGCGCCAGGAAGAAAACGCGCTGCTGGCCCGGCGCTCGCTGCGCGCCGAACGGTCCGCCTGGCTGGTCCTGCTGGCGGCCGGTATCGGCATTCCCGTGAGCCTGCTGCTGGTGGGCCACACCTACCGCCTTCTGGCGCGCGAGAACCGCGTGCGCAAACAGGCCGAGGCGCAGGCGTCGGCGTCCAACGCGGAACTCAGCGCCACTGTCGCGCAACTGGCGCGGCTGTCCGACAGCATGGCCGCGCTGAGCCACTACGCCGGACTGCTGCAGGGCGCCTCCGACGCGCAGGAGCTCTACGAGATCACCGCCGGCACGTTCCGCCGGCTGCTGCCCGGGCTGTCGGGGTTCCTGTACGTGATCCGCGCCTCACGCGACCACGCCGAAATGGTCGCGCAATGGGGCGGTCCGGTCGCGCCCAACGATTCCGCGCCGGCGCTGCAGGCGTGCTGGTCGGTGCGCAAGCACGCCCCTTACGCGATGGAGGACCTGCGCCATGGCCTGCGCTGCGCCCACATCGGCCGGCCGGCCGGCGCGGACGACGTGCACGGACTGTGCGTTCCATTGAACGCGCACGGCGAAGTGGTGGGCTGGGTGTCGCTGCAGGGAGAGGGCCGCGGCAGGATTCCCGACGAGTCGCTGGCGGTCCGCCTGTGCGAGCAGCTCTCGCTGGCGCTGGCCAACGTGCGCCTGCGCGAGAGCCTGCAGCACCAGGCCGTGCGCGACGGACTCACCGGCCTGTACAACCGCCGCTACCTCGAGGAATCGCAGGCGCGCGAGATCGCGCGTTGCCAGCGTCGCGGGCAGCCGCTGGCGGTGCTGATGATCGACGTGGACCACTTCAAGTCGTTCAACGACCGGCACGGGCACGCCATGGGCGATGCGGCGCTGTCGGCCTTCGCGCGGCTGCTGAAGGCCAAGTGCCGCGCCGAGGACATCGCCTGCCGCTATGGCGGCGAGGAATTCACGCTGATTCTGCCCGAGACCGCGCTGGAGATCGCGCTGGAACGTGCGGAAGACCTCCGCGCCGAAGCCGCGCTGCTGCGCATCGGCGATCCGGCGGGGACGATGCTGGGCATCACGGTGTCGATAGGCATCGCGCTGATGCCGCAGCACGGTGCCGTCGGGCTGGAGCTGATGCGCGCGGGCGACGCCGCGCTGTATCGCGCAAAACACCAGGGGCGCGACCGCGTGGCGGTGGCGCCCCTGCACGAACCGGTTCCGGTGGACTGACGGGCGCGACCGGGCGGCATGCAGCCACCCGGTCGCGTCATCGCGTCAGCGATCCTTCGTGGTCTTCATGGCCTCGTGGCCGGCCTTCATTTCGGCCGCGGTGAGGTTGCCGTCGCCATTGGCGTCCATCTCGCCGAACTTCTTCTGCGCGCCGGCCGAATGCTCGGCCGCCGACAGCGCACCGTCGCCGTTGGTGTCGATCGCGCGGATCTTCTCGGCACTGGACATCTCGCGGCCGCCCTTGGCCTTGTCGCCCTTCATCTTGGCCTTGTGCGCGTCCATCTCCGCCGCGGTGACGCTGCCGTCGCCGTTGGCGTCCATCTCGCCGAACATCTTGGTCGCACCGGCGGTGTGCTCGGCCGCGGAGACCGATCCGTCACCGTTGGTGTCCATCTTCTTCATCTTGTCGTCGGCCATCGCCAGCGCAGGCACCAGCAGCAGCGCGCCGATCGCCGCATGCAACGCGTTCCTCTTCATGGCTACCCTCCACTCGAACAGGTAACGGGAGCCTGCGCGGGAGATCGTTGCGCGTGCGTCAATGCGACGCAGCGCGTTCTTGATGCGGATTGAACGTCAATGCGCGGCACGCGGCTCCTGCGCGCGTCCGTGCACCCGACCGGTCTCGCTGGGGCGATACAGCGTGCCCTGTGGATTCAGCGGCGGTTCGTCCCGCTGCTGGCGATCGGCCTGCATCGCGGCGAAGCGATCGGCCAACCCGGGCACCAGGCGGCTCATGGTGGTGTTGAAGGACGCCATGGCGCCGACCTTCACATCGCGTCCACCTTCCGTCGCCGCCTTCAGGATCGCGTGCGCCACCTGCGCCGGATCGATCATCGGCGTGGGCAGCTTGGGTTCGCGATCCATGTAGTTGCGCGCGTGCTCCGGATACGGTGTATCCACCGCGGTGGGCTGGATCAGCGTGATGCACACCGGCGCCTCGTCCACCTGTTCGACCTCCAGGCGCAGCGCGTCGGTGAAACCCTTCACCGCGTGCTTGCTGGCGCTGTACATGCCCTGCAGCGGAATCACGCCTTCGGACACTTCGCTGCCCACGTTGATCAGCGCGCCACCGCTGGCGCGCAGGTGCGGCAATGCGGCCAAGCTGCCGTTCACCACGCCCCAGAAGTTGACGTCGAACAGGCGCCGGCTGTCTTCCTCATCCACTTCCTCCAGCCGTCCATAGATCGCCACGCCCGCGTTGTTCACCCAGGTGTCGATGCGGCCGAAATCGGAGGCGACCACGCGGGCCACGTTCTCCATCGCGCGCCGGTCGGAGACGTCGGCGACGGCCATCATCGCCCGCCCGCCGGCGGACGAGATCGTATCGACGACGTCGCGCAAGGTCTGTTCGCTGCGCGCCACCGCGACCACGCTCGCGCCTCGTTCGGCCGCTGCCAGCGTGGTTGCGAGCCCGATGCCGCTGCTGGCACCGGTAATCACCATGACCTGTTCCTCGATCGGTCGAAGCCTGCGTGCCATGTCGGTTCTCCTGTAGTTGGGCGGGGCAACGGCACGCCGCCGCCGATCACGGGTGCATTGCACCGTCCAGCCACGCAATCGCCATGCCAGCCTGGCAAGACCGCAGCGCCCGCAAATGCGCGTCCGGCGCTGCCTTGTAGAAGCTGACACCGGCCTCAGCGCAATTCTTTCGCGACGTTTGCAAAGGCTGCGCCTGGCAACGACGCGCCTCGCGCCGTCGCGCCGCGCGAGCACGTGGTGCGCGCATCGACATGCGCGTAACACATGGCACGCGTCTTGCGGCTCAGCCTAGCGGAGGCCGCTTGCCGGACCCTGTCGCGGGGGGCGTGAACCGACGCCCCGTTCCGGCATCGACCTCCGACTTCCCGGCAGACGCGCGTCAGGCGTGCCATGCCGTCCGCAACACGCAGGTCTCCAGGAGAGCGAAGCAATGCCAAACAACAATCCCACCGGAATCAACCAGCACACCAAGCGCGCCGGCGGCTCCAGCAGCAGCGGCTCGCAGAAGAAGAGCGCCTCGGGCGAGTCCTCGCGCAGCCGGGGCGACAACAACCGTCAGCAGCAGGGCGGCAAGAGCGCCGGTTCGAGTCATCGGCGCTGATCCGGACGCGGGCGCGGCCCAGGCAGCCGCGCCCGCATGCTTTCAGGCCGTGCTCATGCGCGCGTCACCCCGGGTGATGCGAAGGCACGAGCGAAGTTGACGCGCACGTCGCGCCGCGCAGGCGATGCTGGCCCGACGCCAACGACGAGGACCATTGCCATGGCCAGCAGGAAGACGCCCGCACGCGGCGGTTCGAGCAAGACGCCAGCCCGCAAGACCACCACGCCAGCCAAGGGCGCAGCGAGCAAGAGCGCTGGCAAGACCGCCAGCAAGAGTGCCAAGACCACCGCCGCGCGTGCGGCGCGACGCAACACCGACAGCGGGCCGGCGTCGCTGGCGGGAGCGGACACCTCCGACCTGATGGTGCAGCAGGGCGTGGACGTGCAGGCCGGGTCGGCCGCGCTGCCGTACAACATCAACAAGCCGTCCGAGTACGGCCGCGACAACGCGCTGGCGCCGCCCGAAGGCGCGCACGTCAAACCGTCCGAACTGGCCTCGGCCAGTACGTTGTCGGAGGCCTCGCAATCGCCCAAGACCGGATCGCGTGCGCCGAGCGGGCGCAACTCCACCATCGCGCCGCTCGATCGCGTGCGCGCGGACTCGCAGGGCCGCGCCATCACCACCAACCAGGGCGTGCCCGTCGCGCAGAACCAGGACTCGCTGAAGGCCGGGCTGCGCGGTCCCGCGCTGCTGAAGGACTTCATCCTGCGCGAAAAGATCACGCACTTCGATCACGAGCGCATTCCCGAACGCATCGTCCACGCGCGCGGCTCCGGCGCGCACGGGTTCTTCGAGTGCTACCGCTCGCTGCGCGACATCACGCGCGCGGCGCCGTTCCAGGAGGACGGCAAGATCACGCCGGTGTTCGTGCGCTTCTCCACGGTGCAGGGCGAACGCGGCTCGAAGGACACCGCGCGCGACGTGCGCGGCTTCGCGGTCAAGTTCTACACCGACGAAGGCAACTGGGACCTGGTCGGCAACAACATGCCGGTGTTCTTCATCCAGGACGCGATGAAGTTCCCGGACCTGGTGCATGCAGTGAAACCCGAACCGCACCACGCCATGCCGCAGGCGGCATCGGCGCACGACACGTTCTGGGATTTCGTGTCGCTGATGCCCGAATCCACGCACATGCTGATGTGGCTGATGAGCGACCGCGCCATCCCGCGCAGCTTCCGGATGATGCAGGGCTTTGGCGTGCACACGTTCCGCTTCGTCAACGAGGCGGGCGAGTCGCGCCTGGTCAAGTTCCACTGGACGCCGCGCCTGGGCACGCATTCGCTGGCGTGGGACGAGGCGGTGAAGATCTCCGGAGCTGACCCGGACTTCCACCGGCGCGACCTGTGGGAGGCGATCGAGGCCGGGGAGTTCCCCGAGTACGAACTTGGCGTGCAGATCTTCACGGACGAGCAGGCCAACAAGTTCAGCTTCGACGTGCTGGACGCCACCAAAATCGTCCCGGAAGAACTGGTCCCCGTGCAGCCCATCGGCCGGATGGTGCTCAACCGCAATCCGGACAACTTCTTCGCCGAGACGGAACAGGTCGCGTTCTGCGCCGCGCACGTGGTGCCCGGCATCGACTTCACCAACGACCCGTTGCTGGCTGGGCGCATCCATTCCTATGTGGACACGCAACTGCTGCGCCTGGGCGGGCCGAACTTCCACGAGATCCCGATCAACGCGCCGGTGGTGGAGGTGCACAACAACCAGCGCGACGGCTTCCATCGCCAGACGATCAACCGCGGCCGTGTCTCGTACGAACCCAACAGCCTTGGCGGCGGTTGTCCGTTCCAGGCCGGCACGGCGGGATTCGTGTCGTTCCCGGAACCGGTACGCGGCGAGGAACTGCGTGGACGGCCGGAGAAGTTCGCCGAGCACTTCAACCAGGCCACGCTCTTCTACGAGAGCCAGAGCGAGTCGGAGAAGCTGCACATCATCGGCGCGTTCCGCTTCGAGCTGAGCAAGGTGACGGTGCCGGCGATCCGCGAACGCATGGTGTCCATGCTGATGAACGTCTCGCGCGAACTGGCCGAAGGCGTGGCGGCCGGCCTGGGCATCAGCGGCGTGGAGCCGATGCCGCGGGCCATCGAACGCGTACCGCGTCCCGAAGTGAAGCAGTCCGCCGCGCTGTCGCTGTTGGCGCATCCGGGCGACGGCAGCATCCGCTCGCGCAAGATCGCGCTGCTGGTCTGCGACGGTATCGACGGCGAATCCATCACCGCCGTGCAGGCCGCGCTGCTGGAAGGCGGTGCGGTGCCGCGGCTGGTCGGTTCGTTCGTCGGCCCGGTGGTCACGATGCAGGGCGAAACGCTGCAGGCCGACGCCTCGCTGGAGAACGAACCGGCGCCGCTGTTCGACGCGCTGGTGCTGCCCGACGGCGAGAAGGCCGTACGCACGCTGGCGCTCAACGGCCGTTCGGCGGAGTTCGTGAAGGACCAGTACCGCCACTGCAAGCCGATCCTGGTGCTCGGCGCCTCGCGCATGCTGCTGGAAGGCGCGGGCGTGTCGCCGGTGATGCCGGACGGCTCACGCGACCCGGGCATCATCACCACCGAACCCGGCGAGGACCCGAGCGACGCCATCGCGGGCTTTGTCGAGGCGCTGGGCCGCCATCGCGTGTGGGAGCGCGAGACCGATCCGCCGATGGTGTGACGCTCATGAGGCGCCCGCGTGCCGGGCGCCTCCGCGTCCCATTACCCGGACATGACGGCGGACACGGGTCGCGATCCCGGCAGGACGGGCACAATCGTGGTCTGGCACGGTGCGCGTGGGGACGCGCGCCGCTGTCCCGCACCGGCCCGCGGCCGGCCCATGCTCACGAGGGGAGAAGTCGATGCGCCGTATTCTGGTTTCCGCCGTCGCGCTGGCCTTGGCCGGTGCCTGCACCCTGTCCGCGGCCGCTCCGGCCGCCACGCCTGCCGCCATGACCGCCACCACGACGACGCAGTTGCCGCGCAACGTGAAGCCCACGCACTACGACGTGGCGATCGTGCCTCACGCGCAGTCGCTGACGTTCGACGGCAAGGTCGGGATCGACCTGGAGGTGCTGGAAGCCACCGACCGCATCGTGCTCAACGCACTGGACATGCAGTTCTCCTCGGCGTCGCTCGTAGGGCAGGGCGGCAGGGGCAAGACGCTGTCGCCGAAGGTGACGGTGGATGCGAAGGCGCAGACCGCGACGTTCGGATTCGACAAGCCGCTGGCGCCCGGACGGTACCGGCTGGCGCTGGACTACACCGGCCGCATCGGCACGCAGGCCAACGGACTGTTCGCCATCGACTACGACACGAAGGCCGGCCGCAAGCGCGCGCTGTTCACGCAGTTCGAGAACTCCGACGCGCGTCGCATGATTCCCTCGTGGGACGAGCCCTCGCACAAGGCAACCTTCACGCTGGAAGCGACGGTGCCCACCGGGCAACTGGCGGTGAGCAACATGCCCGCCACGCAGACGCGCGATCTGGGCAACGGCAGCACCCACGTGCGCTTCGCGCCGTCGCCGAAGATGTCCACCTACCTGCTGTTCTTCAGCCTCGGCGATTTCGAGCGAGCCACCACGCAGGCCGAGGGCGTGGAGGTGGGCGTGGTCACGCAGCGCGGCGCCATCGAGCAGGCGCGCTTCGCGCTGGACTCCTCCGCCGACGTGCTGCGCGAATACAACGACTACTTCGGCACGCCGTATCCGCTGCCCAAGCTGGACAACGTGGCCTCGCCGGGCGGCAGCCAGTTCTTCAGCGCAATGGAGAACTGGGGTGCCATCTTCACTTTCGAGCACACGTTGCTGCTGGACCCCAGCATCTCCACGCAGTCGGACAAGCAGCGTGTGTTCTCGGTCGCCGCGCACGAGATCGCGCACCAGTGGTTCGGCGACCTGGTCACGATGAGCTGGTGGGACGACCTGTGGCTCAACGAGGGCTTCGCCACCTGGATGGCCGCACGCACCACGCAGAAGCTGCATCCGGAATGGAACACGCGACTGGAAATCGTCGGCGGACGCGAGTCCGCAATGAGCCGCGATGCGGTCGCCACCACGCACCCGGTCGTGCAGCACGTGGAAACGGTGGAGCAGGCCAGCCAGGCCTTCGACGCCATCACGTACCAGAAGGGCAGCGCCGTCATCCACATGCTGGAGGGCTACGTCGGCGCCGATGCCTGGCGTACCGGCGTGCGCAACTACATGAAGGCGCACGCGTACGGCAACACGGTGTCGGACGACCTGTGGCGCGAGATCCAGGCGGCGTCGGGCAAGCCGATGCTCGATATCGCGCACGACTTCACGCTGCAGCCGGGCATCCCGATGATCCGCGTGGCCGACGCGAAGTGTGCCGGTGGCCGGACCACGCTCACGCTGACCCAGGGCGAGTTCACCAAGGACCGCCCGGACAAGCAGCCGCTGGCATGGCGCGTGCCGGTGATCGCGCAGTCCGTAGGCGGTGAGCCGGTGCGCACTATCGTCGAAGGCGGACGCGGCACGCTGGACGTGCCCGGTTGCGGCCCGGTGGTGGTCAATGCGGGACAGTCCGGCTATTACCGCACGCTGTACGCGCCGGCACAGTTCGCGGCAATCCGCGACGGATTCGCCAGGCTCGATGCCATCGACCAGTTGGGCGTGATGAACGACGTGTGGTCGCTGGGACTGGCCGGACTGCAGTCGCCGGCGGACTACCTGGACCTGGTGAAGGCCACGCCGCGTGACGCCGACCCGCAGATCTGGGGCGACATCGCCGGCAGCCTGCGCTCGCTGGACGACTACTACGACGGCGACGCGGCGCGCCAGCAGCGCTTCCGTGCCTTCGCCGTCGCGCAACTCGCGCCGGTGCTGGCGCGCATCGGCTGGGACGAGAAGCAGGGCGAGGCGGACCCGGTGAAGATCCTGCGCACCGAGCTCATCGACACGCTGGGCGCGCTGGGCGACCGCAACGTCATCGAGGAGGCGCGCCGCCGCTACGCAGCGCAGCAGCGTGATGCCTCCGCGGTGCCGGGCGCGTTGCGCAAGGCGGTGCTGTCGGTGGTCGCGCGCCACACGGATGCGGCGACGTGGGATGCGCTGCACGCCGCGGCGAAGGCCGAAACCACGCCGCTGGTGAAGGACGAGATGTATTCGCTGCTGTCGTCCGCGCAGGACCCCGCGCTGGCGAAGCGTGCGCTGGAGCTGGCGCTCACCGACGAGCCCGGTGCGACCAACAGCGCCAGCATGATCCGCACCGTCGCCCGTCTGCACCCGGACATGGCGTTCGATTTCGCCGTGGCGCACATCGCCCAGGTGGACACCAAGGTCGATTCGACGTCGCGTGCGAGGTATTACCCGGGACTGGCCAACAACTCGCTCGACGAGGCGATGATCGAAAGGATCCGCGCCTATGCGCAGGCGCACGTCGCCGAAGGATCGCGCCGTGCCGCGGAAACGTCGATGGCGAACATCGCCTATCGCGCCAAGGTGCACCGCGAACGTCTGCCGGCCATCGATGCGTGGCTGGCGAAGCATGGCGGATGAGGGCTGGTTCAAGCCCGGGCAAGATGGAGAGAAGCTCTTGACTGACGGTGCTTGAGCCCAGTCAGTAAGGCATGGAAAGTCCCATGGATTCCCGCGTTCGCGGGGATGAGGAGCGAAGGCGGGCCCGCAAGCAAGGCAGGGTCACGAGCAAGGAAGGTAACGCTTCACCATGCGGCGTTATCGTTGCGTCAGCGCGAACGCAGCATGAGCTGGGCAGCGGACTCGGCGCAAAGAAGAAAGGCCCCGCATGCGGGGCCTTCCGTTGGTGCTCGTTCGTGGCGTGACACGCGTCAGCCGCCGTTGAGCATCGATTTGACCGCGGCCATCATGCTGTGCGCGGTGTAGGGCTTCTGCACGATGGTGCGTTCGCGAAATGCCTCGGGCAACGAGTTGCGCGAATAGGCCGAGGCGAACAGGAACGGCACGCCGTTCTCTTCCAGGTGCTCGGCCAACGGGTACACCGTCTCTCCGTGCAGGTTGATGTCGAGGATAGCGCCGTCGATGGATTCGTTCCGCGCCAGGTGCATCGCATCCTCCAGCCGCGCCGCGGACACCACCCGGTAACCCGCCTCGGTGAGCAGGTCCTTCAGGAGCATCGCGACGAACATCTCGTCCTCGACCATGAGCAGACGCGCGGACATCAATCGACAGCAGCTTCGGGCAACGGGATCGCAATCGTGCAGACTGCACCGGTGACGGGGAAGTCAAGCGAAACGTCGCCGCCCAGTTCATACGCGACTCCCTCGCTGATGAGACGCGAGCCGAAGCCGCGGTGCGTGGGTTCCGTAACGGCAGGACCGCCGTACTCCGACCAGCGCAACTGCAACCAGCGCTGGCCGTCGCGTTCCATCGTCAGCCATTCGACGCCCACGCGACCGGTGGCGTTCGAAAGCGCGCCGTACTTGCCTGCATTGGTCGCCAACTCGTGCAGCGCCAGGCTCAGCGCAAGCGCGGTTTTGGCGTTCAGGTGCAGGTTCTCGCCGACCACGTCCGCCCGGAGCGTGCCGTCGTCGCGATACGGCGCCAACTCGGTCATCACGATGTCGCGCAGGCCCACGCCACGCCAGCTGTCGCGTGCAAGCAGGTCGTGCGTGCTCGACAAGGCCAGCAGGCGCGAGGTGAATGCGTCGCGGAATGCGCCGAGATCCCGCGAATGCGCCAGCGTCTGCAGTGCGATGGCCTGCACGGTCGCCAGCGTGTTCTTGACGCGGTGGTTGAGCTCGCTCAGCAACATGTCCCGATGCTGAGCGGCCAGACGCCGCTGGGTGATGTCCAGCAGTACCGCCGCCGCGCGCAGCGGCCGGCCGTCTTCATCGTGGATGATCGACACGTGGTTGCTCACCCACACCACCACGCCATCCGGTCGCAGGTAGCGCTGTTCGATCTGGAACGGTGTGCCGCGGTCGACCAGCAGCTGGAACTGTTGCTCGTACTCGGCCACGTCGTCGGGCACCAGCAACTGCTCGACGCGCTTGCCGATCAGCGTGTCCGAAGCGCGGCCCACGATGTCGCAGTAACGCGGATTGACGGCCTCCAACCGGCCTTCCAGGTCCAGCTGCGCCATACCCACCGTGGTCTGCTCGATGATGGCCGCAAGGCGTCGCTCGCTCTCCTCCAGTTTCCATGCCGCGTGCTTGCGCTCGCTGATGTCGCGCGCAATGGTGGAGCCGCCCACCACCGCGCCCCCCGGATCGAGTACCGGCGAGCAGCGCAGCGACACGGGCACTTCCGTGCCGTCGTGGCGCAGCCAGGTCATCAGCAGCTCGTCGGCCTTGCTCTGCGCCGAGCAGGCCGCCAGCAGGGACTGCAGCTCCTGATGGGAATCCGTGGGCAGCAACATCGACAGTGACCGGCCCAGTGCACGGACGGCGGGGTAGCCGAACATGCGCTCGGCGCCGGCGTTCCAGCTGGTGATCACGCCGTCCACGCTATGGCCGATGATCGCGTCCTGCGAGGACTCGACGATGGCCGCCAGGCGCCCGCGCTCGTATTCGTGCTGCTGACGTTCGGTGATGTCGATGAAGGTCAGCACCACGCCGTCGATGACGTTGTCGGTGGTGCGGTACGGACGCATGCGCAACAGGTACACGGCGTCGTCGACGCCACCGTGCAGCACCCGTTCGACCATCGCCAGCGTGCGCAGCACCTGCTTCACGTCCTGCTTGAGCTGCGGGTACGGAATGCGCGCGGTGATCTCGGTGATGGGGCGGCCGTGGTCGCCTTCGCGCAGGTGGAACAGGTCGCTGATGGCCGGCGTGAAGCCGCTCACGTGCAGCGAGGAATCCAGGAAAAGCGTGGCGATCTGCGTGCTTTCCAGCAGGTTCTGGAGATCGCTGTTGAGCCGCGCCAGCGCTTCGTTCTTGCTGTTCAGCTCGACGTTGACGGTCTGCAGTTCCTCGTTGATCGACTGCATTTCCTCCTTGGAGGTCTCCAGCTCCTCGTTGGAGGACTGCAGTTCCTCGTTGACCGACTGGTACTCCTCGTTGGCCGACTTCATTTCCTCGTTGGCCGTCTCGAGTTCGTCGATCGCGGTGTGCAGTTGCTCGCGCGTGGTCGCCAGCTCCAGTTCGAGTTCGCGGATGCGGCGCGCCTCGCCGCGTGCGCGACGCCCTGCAGGCGTCGGGTCGGGCGTTGCCTGCGGCACCGTCGCCAGTTCCTTGAAGATCAGCAGGCACAGGCTGGACGCCGCGCGGCGGTCTGCGTTGCCGTCGTCCTGCTCCAGGATGGGTTCGGCGATCAGCCTGACCGGTATGCGCTCGCCGTTGGCGCCATTGAGCTGGCCTTCCTGGATCACGGTGCTGTGGCGCAGCAGCGCCTGCTGCACGGCCGTGCGCGCGGGGCCGCGCAGGCCCTTGTGCAGCAGCGCGAACAGATTGAGGCTGGCCGCGCCCGACGACGGCCCCAGGTAACGCCCGGTATCGCCGGCGAAGCGCAGTACGTCGTGGTTGGCATCGATGACCACGTACGCCGGCGCGTGCTTCTCCAGCATGCGCCGGGCATTGCGGTCGATGGCGTCCTCGACGCCGCCGGTGCGTGGCTGCGGCGTCCGGTTTGCGGTCTCGATACCAGCCAGCCGCTTGGGCGCGGTCATCGGCAGGCTGGCGCGGCCATCGGCGCGACGCGAGTACAGGCGGTGCTTCTTGTCCAGCACCGAGAACAGCGACGTATTGCGGCCCAGGCTCTCCGACGGACCCAACATCAGGATGCCTCCAGGCCGCAATGCGTACTGGAACGTGCGGATCAGGTGTTCCTGCAGGTCCGAGTTCATGTAGATGAGCAGGTTGCGGCACGAGATCAGGTCCAGCCGCGAGAAGGGCGGGTCCTTGATCACGCTGTGCGGCGAGAACACCACCATCTCGCGGATCGGCTTGATGACCACGTAGTGTTCGCCGTCCTGGATGAACCAGCGCTCCAGCCGTTCGGGCGATACGCCGGGCAGCGGCGCGCGGAAACGGCCGCCCCGCGCGGCATTGATCGCGCGGTCGTCGATGTCCGTGGCGAATATCTGCACCTTCGGCCCACCACGCCGCTGGGCGATGGCCTCGGCCAGTGCGATGGCGATGGAATACGCCTCCTCGCCCGTCGCGCAGGCGGGAATCCACACGCGCAGGATGTCGGCGGCGCTCTTGTCGGCAAGCAGTGCGGGAATCGCGCTGGCCTGCAGGGCTTCGAACGCTTCGGGATCGCGGAAGAACTCGGTCACGCCAATCAACAGTTCGCGGAACAGGTTCTCCAGTTCGCGCGGGTTCTGTCGCAGGTATTCGATGTAGGCCTGTACGGTGTCCGTCTGCACCACCTGCATGCGCCGCTGGATGCGGCGGATCAGCGTCTTTTCCTTGTACTGGCTGAAATCGTGGCCGACTTCGGCGCGCAGCAGGCCGCAGATGGTCTGCAGGTGCGCGCTCAGGTCCTGGCGCGTGCCGTCGGGGCCCTTCCTGCTCCGCGAGGCGACCATGTGCTGGTAATGCGCAAGGAGCCTGGCGGGCATGTCCTCCGCGGGCAACACGTGGTCCACCTGGCCGGTCGCCGCCGCGCTGGCGGGCATGCCGCTCAGTGCGACGTGGTCGATCGCCGCCTGGGCCAGTGCCAGGCCGCCGTGCTCCTTGATCGCGCGCAGGCCGCGGGCACCGTCGCTGCCGCTGCCGGACAGAACGACGCACACGGCGTTGTCCCCCTGGTCCTCGGCGAGGGAGATGAAGAACGTGTCGATGGGAAAACGGTACTGGCGCGGCGGCGCCGGCTTGCTCAGCTGCAGCACGCCATCGACGATGGTCAGCGTGGCGTCGGGCGGGATCACGTAGACATGGCCGCCTTCAACCGGCATCCCGTCGACGGCTTCGCTGACGGCCATGGAGGTGTGCCGGCCGAGCAGCTCCGGCAGCATGCTGCTGTGGTCCGGCGAGAGGTGCGAGACGAGCACGAAGGCGATGTCCTGCGTGCCCGTGCGCGGCATGTTGTCGAAGAAGGCCTTGTAGGCTTCCAGCCCGCCTGCCGAGGCACCGATGCCGACAATCAGCGGCGTGGCGACCGCCAGGGTGTCGGCCTCGGCCTGCGCCTCTGTCTGGCCAACGGAGTCTTCCTCGGCCTGGGACTTGGAGGTGCGCTGCTTCCTGGTCATCGGGATGGTCGGCGATGATAAAGGCGCAGTATCGGCTGGCATCGCCGGGTGGGCAAACGCGATGGGTGTCAGGCGAGTTCGCCTTCACCGGTGATCAGGCGTTGCAGTTGCTGTGAATGCCGCGCGATGTGCTCCGCCTCGAATTCCAGCCGCGCGCCTTCGGCCTCCGCCTGCAGCCGGCGATGCGCCTGCGCGGCCGAGCGCAGGAGCTGTTCACGCTCCTGGAGGGCGCGCAAGGCACTCCACAGGGCCGTGTCGGTGCGCGAGGCCTGCGTCTGCAGCAATGAGTTCAGGGTGAAGGCGTGGCCCGTGTGGCAGCGGTAGCGCTGCGGTTTCGTGTCCGACAGTTCCCAGAGCACGCCGCTGCACTCGGGGCACACGATCTTCGAGGGCTTGCCAAGGGCGTCGAGGTTCTGCATGGGGTCCGGTGCCTCCCCGGTGCTGAGTTGGTGTTCGCAGAGCAGATCAGCCGGTATCGACACGGGTCGACCCGCGGGTTGCCCGACCAGCGATTGCAGTGTCTGCGCCAGATTGGCCGAAGGCACCACCGCGTCCACCCCCACGTTGTCGATGGCGCTGCGCGGCATGCTCGGCTCTTCGGCTTCGTCGGGATCCTGCACCACCGCGACGCCGCCGCAGGCCTTGATGGCCTGCAGCCCGGATGTGCCGTCGTCGAGCCGTCCGCTCAGGATCACGCCGATCACGCGGGGGCCCTGCGCGATCGCCGCGGAACGGAACAGTGGATCGATGGCGGGGCGTGCGTGGTTTTCCTTCGCATCGCGCGTCAGCCGTACCGCGCCGTCGACCAGCAACAGGTGCTGATCGGGCGGTGCGACGAACACGGTGCCCGGCTCCAGCAACTGGCCCGCGCGCGGAAACGACGCGGGTAGCCGCCCCCTGCGATTGAGTAGCTCGGGCAGGACGCTCGGCTGCGCCCCGATGTGCTGCACCAGCAGGATGCTGGCGGGGAATCGCGGGGGCAGGGCCGCGACGAGGTCCAGCAGCACCGGCACGCCTCCCGCGGATGAGCCGATGACGATGATGTCCCGCCGGGACGATGTGCCGTGATCCATGCGACCTCCCGCGCGACGCCGACCGGAGTATCGCGGCACGCGCGTAAGCGGATGGTGTGGGCCGCGTGACGCCGCGTCAGGCGGACTGTTCGAGCGTCGCGTTGAGGATCTGCGCCAGTTGCGCGTGATCGATGGGCTTGCGCAGCACGGTGCGCAGCATGTTCGGCGGCAGTGAGTCTTCCTGTACGCGGTCGGCCAGGCCGGTGTACAGCAGCACGGGCAGGTCCGGCGCGATCTTCGCCAGAACCTGCGCGAGCTGCACGCCGGTGATCGAGGGCATCGAATGGTCGGTGATCAGCAGCCGGTAGTGGCTGGGCGCGCCGCGCACCAGGGCGAGTGCCTGTTCCGGCACGGCGGTGAAGTCGGCTTCCAGCCCCCAGCTCGACAGCAGCTCGCACATGAACTCGCCGACGCTGTGCTCGTCGTCGACGATCAGCACGCGCCCCTGCCGCGACGGTGCGGGACGGTCGGATGCGCGTCGCGAAGGTGTCGGCCGCAGCGCGCCGGTACCGCGTGGCAGCAGCACGCGGAAGCACGTGCCCTCGCCGATGGCGGTGTCGACCAGCAGATGGCCACCGTGTTCATGCACGAGGCCATGCACCGTCGCCAGCCCCATGCCGGCGCCCTTGCCGGGCGGCTTGGTGGAAAAGAACGGATCGAAAATCCGCTCCAGCACGGCAGGTTCGATCCCCGGTCCGCTGTCGCGCACGGACAATTCGACGAACTCGCCCTCGATCGGTTGCCGGCACGCGCCGCATTCGCCCGCGTCGATGCGGACCTCGCGAAGTTCCAGTTGCAGTCGCCCTTCACCCTGCATGGCATCGCAGGCGTTCACGCACAGGTTCAGCAGCACCTGTCCCAGCTGCACGGGATCGAACTGCACCGCGCCCGTCTCCGGCGCGACGTGTTGTTCGATGCAGATCTCCGGCGGGATGGTGGGGCGCAGCACCGCCAGGTTCTGCTCGATGCAGGCCGCAGCGTCCACCGCCTGCGCCTGGCCCTTCTGGCCGCGGCTGAACATCAGCATTTGCTGGATCAGGTCGCGTGCGCGCACGCAAGACTGCAAGGCCTGGTCGAGGTAACCCGACAGGCGCGCGTCCTCGCCGCCCGCGGTGCGTTCACTCGCCAAACCGACGTAACCCATGATGCTGGCCAGCAGGTTGTTGAAGTCGTGCGCGATGCCGCCGGTGAGATGCCCCAGCGCTTCCATCTTCTTGGCCTGGAGCAATTGCGCCTCCAGCCGGCGGCGCCGTTGCTCGGCCTGAGTGCGTTCGGTGATGTCGCGCAGGTAGCCGATGAAGACCTTGCCCGACGGACTATCGTCCACGCCGATGGCGAGCTCGGCCGGGAATTCGCTGCCGTCCGCGCGCATGGCAGTGACCTCGAGGCGCTGCTTCAGCACGGGCCCCGGGCCGCCTTCCAGATAGCGTCGCAGGCCGAACAGGTGCCGCTCGCGATAGCGTTGCGGAATGATGGTATCCGCCAGCGAGCGGCCCAGCGCCTCGCGTTCCGTCAGGCCGAAGCAGGCCTCCGCCGCCGGATTGAACTTGACGATCACGCCGTCCTGGTCCATCGCGATGATGCAGTCCAGCGCGGCGTTGACCGTGGCGCGCAGGTGCTGCGCATTGCGACGCGCCGCGTCCTCGGCGTTGCGGCGTTCGGTGATGTCGCGCGAGAAGGCCAGGATGCGCGGCATGCCGCCGATGTTGGCGACCTTCAGGAACACCTCGTCCCAGCGCAGGCTGCCGTCCTTGTTGCGTCGATGCCATTCGAAACCGACCGAACCTTCCCGGCGCGCACGTTCCAGGTGCGCCGCCGCGTCGGCGCCGGTGTAGGGTGGTTCGCCGGAACCGAGCGCATCCATGCTGATGTCCAGCATCTCCTGCTGCGTGTAGCCGAACAGCGCGCAGGCCTTGGGATTCACGTCGACGATGCGGCCGGTCTCGAAGTCGTGCACGAAGATCGCGTCCTCGCTGGCGTCGAAGATCTGACGGTAACTGGCCTGCGAGGCGGCCAGCGCGGCATCGGCGCGCTCTCGTTCGAGTTCAGACGCCGCGCGCACCGCGAAGATCTTCATCACCGACTCGATGAATTCCGGCTGCTCCAGTGGCCGGCGAGAGACGATGGAGATCAGACCCAGCGGCCGCCCCTGCGAGTCGTTGAGCGGATAGCCGGCGTAACTCTCGGCGCCCATCTCGATGAAGTCGTCGTCCAACGGGAACTGCGAGTTCAGCGCGGCCGGGTAGATGCGGAAACCATGGCCGACCACCGTGGCGCACGCCGTGTTGGCCAGCGCGTAGTCGAAGTGTTCGCGCGGCATGCCGTCGGCGATGAACGCCAGCACGTGCATCATCGCCGGATCGTCCGGACGCTTCTCGGCGATGAACGCGACGTCCACGTCCAGGATGGCCGCGAGATAGCGCGAGAGTTCGATGAACAGGTCGCGCCCGTACGCACGCGAGACCGCCAGCGCGGAGGTGCTCAGCGCGGTCTCGATCTGCTTGCGCACGGTGATGTCGGTGGCGATGCCGCACACCGCATACGGCGTACCGTCCATGTCCAGCAGCGGGAACTTGGCCGACAGGAACGTGCGCTGCTCTCCGGCGAACACGCCGCTTTCCTCGAACTCCATCGCGCGGGCCTCCAGCAGTACGCGCATGTCGTTGCGGCGCAGGCTGGCGGCCATCTCCGGTGGAAAGATGTCGCGATCATGGCGGCCGATCAGTTCGTGCGCCTCACGCCCCGTCAGCCGCTCGAACTCACGGTTGACGAACAGGTAGCGACCGCCGCGATCCTTCGCGAACACCGCCGCGGACGTGTTGTCCAGCACCTGCTGCAGGCGCAGCTCGCTGTCGCGCAGCGCCCGCTCGCGCTCGTCGAGCTGCGGTTCGGAAGGAAGGCCGCCGATGTTCATGGCATGGCTCGTGCGTCGGGCGTGGTCCGAGTATAGGAACGCCGGACACGTGCGAAAGCGGCTGTTACACGGCTGAAACAAAAGGGATGGCGGGAAACCATGTGCTGGCGCGGATATACCCATCGGAGTGGGTTTCCGGGACGGATGGCCGGGGTCTTGGATGTCGCACGCGTGCAATCGGTTTCCAGTTGTCATCCCCGCGAAGGCGGGAATCCATGCCTGTACGACATCACGGCTCGGCAAGCCGAACGATCGTCTGCCAAGTGGATTCCCGCCTTCGCGGGAATGACAGGCAAGAAGCGAGAGGAACCGACCACGTCCACTCCCATCTACGGCATGAACATGTAACCCACGCCGCGCACCGTGCGGATCGCGCGCGGATTCTCCGGGTCCGCCTCCACCTTGCGTCGCAGGCGCGCGATGCGGATGTCGATGGAGCGGTCGAATGGCTCCCACTCGCGGTTGCGCGTGAGCGTGAGGATCTGGTCGCGCGAGAGCGCCTTGCCGGCGTGTTCGTACAGCACGCGCAGCAGATCGAATTCCATGTGCGTGACCACCACTTCGCTGCCGTCCGCGTCGAACATGCGGTGCGCATCCAGGTCCAGCGTGCAGCGGCCGAAGGGCACGCGCCGCGCATCGCCGGCAGCGTCGATGCTGGCGGCCGCAGGCTCGGGCCGTGCCTGGATGCGGCGCAGCACACTCTTCACGCGTGCCAGCAGTTCGCGCGGATCGAAGGGCTTGGCCACGTAGTCGTCCGCGCCGATCTCCAGTCCGACGATGCGATCGATCACGTCGCCCGAGCCGGTGACCATGATGATGCCCACGTCGAAACGCTCGCGCAGGTAGCGCGCCAGCGACAAGCCGTCCTCGCCGGGCAGGCGGATGTCGAGCAGCACGATGTCGGGTGCTTCGCGTTCGAGCTCGCGCCGCATCGAGGCACCATCCTCGGCCTGCAGCGCACGGAAGCCGTGCGTGTCGAGCGCCTCGACCAGCATCTCGCGTGTGGGGCGGTCGTCGTCGACCACCAGGACACAGGGGGTGTGCGCCATGGCGTCATCCGTCCTGTCCGGGCCGGCATGGCCCGCAACCGCCGCAGTATCCGCCCGCGTTACCAAGCGATACAAATCCGTCCGCGCGCGAAATCCGACCGATACGCGCGCTGCCTAGATTGGACCCCGAGCCGGCAACGCCGCCGGCGATGCCACGGAGTCCGCCATGAGGCCTTGCCCGCTCGCACTGGACACGCTTTATCTGAACCGGCAGGTGCGGGCGACGTATGAGCGCGTGGCTCGCGCGCCGGCCAGCGGCTTCCACTTCCGCACAGGGGCCGTTTACGCCGTGCAGCAGCTGCGCTACGACGCGGCCGAACTGGCTACGTTGCCGGCAGCGTGCACCGAGCGCTTCTCCGGCGTGGGCAATCCACTGCGCATTGGCACGATTCGTGCCGGGGCCGTGGTGCTGGACCACGCCTGCGGCGCGGGCACCGACCTGCTGCTCGCCGCGCGCGCCATCGGGCCGCGCGGGCGCGCGATAGGCGTGGACCTGACACCGGCCATGCGCACCTGCGCGATACGCGCGGCGGCGCAGGCAGGATTGCTGGATCGCGTGCTGCTGCATGAGGGCACCTTCGAGGACCTGCCGGCGGCGGACGCCAGCGTCGACTACGTGATCTCCAACGGCGTGCTGAACCTGGCACCGGACAAGCCGCGCGTCATGCGCGAGGTGGCGCGGGTGCTGCGCCCCGGCGGCGAGCTGCTGCTGGCCGATGTGGTGCTGGACCGCGAGCTTTCGCCGTCCGCGCGCGCCAATGCCGACCTGTGGGCCAGCTGCATCGGCGGCGCACTGACCGAAACGGCGCTGCTCGAGCTGCTGCGCGAGTGCGGACTGGCCGATGCACGCGTGACCGAGCGGTTCGAGTGCTTCGCCGGCACCGCCATCGAACGCAAGTTTCATCACCGACTGCACTCGTACGGCGCCAACGTGCACGCCGTGCGTCCCAGCGATCCGCCGGCGTAGACCGGCCCACCGCGTCCGTGGCGGACGCATTCACCGGAGGGACGTTCCATGTTCAGGAAATACGTGATCGAACGAAACATCGACGGCATCGGCCGCGAGCCCATCGAAGCGCTGTGCGGCATCGCCCAGCAGTCAAACCGGGTGCTGGACGAACTCGGCACCGGCGTGCAGTGGCTGCATTCGTACGTCGCCAACGACAAGACGTACTGCGTGTACCTGGCGCGCGACGAAGCACTGATCCGCGAACACGCCAGGCGCGCGGGCTTCCCCGCCGATACCGTGATGGAAGTGCAATCGGTACTCGATCCCACCATGGCGCCGGCCTGAGACCGACGCCGTGCCGCACCACCGGAGTGAAGCATGAACGCTGCAAATGCCCTCAAAGCCGTCCCGCGATGGAACGCACAAGTGACGGCCGGCGACAGCGCACGCTATGCGCGCTGCATCCAGGTGTCCAAGCGCGTGCGCTGGGACATCGATGCCGACGTGATCCGTGGCCGCGATTTCGACCACGCGCTCACCTTCCTGCCGCCCGGACTGTCGCTGGTCGACGAGCTCGACTTCCTCGACGACGACGAACGTCGTTTCTTCAGCCAGGTGCAGGGCCGCACCTACGCGTGGATGTTCGGACTGTGCGAACGGTTCATCGGCGCCAAGATGCTGCAGACGTCGGGCCAGCACTGGCTGGGCGACCAGAATGCACTGGAAGCTCTGGTGCGCTTCTCCGACGAGGAGATCAAGCACCAGGAACTGTTCCGGCGCCTGGAGGCGCTGATGGATGCGCGCATGCCGGCCGGCCACGCCAAATCGGCTGAACCCAACGCGGTCGCCCGCGCGGTGCTGGACCGGAGCCACTGGGCCGTGCTGGCGCTGATCTGCCACATCGAGCTGTTCGTGCAGCGGCACTACGAAGAGAGCATCGCGCCGCAGGCCGGCCTGTGCCCGCTGTGGAGGGACGTGTTCCTGTTCCACTTTCGCGAGGAATGCCAGCACGCGATCGTCGACGAACTGGAATGGCGCGCCGAGGACGCGCGCATCGACGAAGCCGCGCGCGACGTGGCCGTGGACGACCTGATCGCGCTGATCGGCGCCGTGGACGACATCCTGCGCGCGCAGGCCGATGCCGATGCGGTGTATTTCGAGAGCGGCTGCACTCGGCCGTTCGGCCAGCGCCAGCACAACCGGATCGTGCACGTGCTGCGTCGCGCCTACCGCTGGCAGTACATCGTCTCTGGCGCGGAGCACCCGCGTTTCCGCAGCCTGCTGGGAAGCATGACCACGCCGGAGCAGCAGCAGCGGATCGCCCAGGCGCTCGAACCCATCGTCTCCGGCTAGTCCGAGTTACCAACCCGAAGCACCACACGGTGGCCGGCGCTGGCCGGCCACCTTCCCCAGGAATTGCCCCATGAAAACCATGTCGTTGATGACCGCTTTGGCCCTGCTGGCCGCAACCCACGCCATCGGCACGCGCACCGCGTCGGCGCGCGAGAACGCAGGCACCACGGCCATCCGCACCCACGACCTGCCGACCGTGCGCGTGTACGCGACGCTGGAAGCCGATGCCGCGCCGGTCGCCAACGCCGCTCCGAGTATGCACGACCTTCCCACCCTGCGCGTTTACGCCGCACCCGAACCAGTCCAGCGTGCGATCGACCGCGCGGTCGCCAGCCGCGCCAGCGCACGCCGCGAATCACTCGGCATCCCGCGTGGTGGCGCACGTCGCGGTACCGCGCCGGAAAGCGCGCCGCGCGCGATGGTCGAGCGCCTCGACCGCTGGGTCGCGCTGGGTTGCGTGATCCGCCAGCGCATCGCGCGGGTGTGGCCGATGCAGCCGTGCGGCGGCGCCGCTTCTGCTGGCGCGATGCGCGGTGGAGGAGCGATGTCGATGTCGCTGGTCGAGCGACGAAGATGAGTAGTGTGTGAGCGACGCGCGTTAGGCGGTCTAACTAGCAACGTGCCATGCCCTTTGCTCATTTGCTCCTTTGCTCTTTGTTCCTTTGCTCCTTTCCCCTTTGCACGTCATCCCGGCGGAAGCCGGGATCCACTTTGCCGTTGCTCTTGCTCGTCATTCCCGTGAAGGCGGGAATCCAGGGACGTTTCACGCTTTGCCAGACTCGACTCGGTCGCGATGCCTCTGGTGGTTGATGCCATCCGGCGGAAGCCGGGATCCATGGCCGTTGCCCTTGCTCGTCATTCCGCGAAGGCGGGGATCCAGGGACTTTTCACGCTTTACCGTTGCCCTGTCAGGAGCAACAGCCAAAGCTTCCGTCCGTCTAAAGCCGGCCGGGTCACTTTTCTTTGCTGACCCAAAGTCCGACTGGATTCCCTTCGGTCAAACGTAACCAAAAGAAACGGTCCTCCCCGACACAGCAATCCTACGACCGGAAAAAGAGTAGGGGCCCCGCAAGTCGGCATCCATACCTCCTTGCTATGCGCCGCACATCCATGTGCGGCGCTCTACGGGTCTAGCAACGTGCTCGTTGTTCAACACCAACAGCAACAGCAGAGCCTTCGGCAACGATCACAGCCGCGAACCGTTGGATTCTGATGAGGAACCTTTGAGAAGCATGGATCACCTGGCCGCTCGCTCAGCGCAACACAAAAAAAGCCCCGCATTCGCGGGGCCTTTTTCATTCCGGTAACAGTGCCTCTTACGCTTCGACCGGTTCGTCGTCCTTGTACGCATCCACCGGGATGCAGGCGCACATGACGTTCTTGTCGCCGTAGACGTTGTCCACGCGCGCGACCGGCGGCCAGTACTTCTGCAGGCGCAGGCTGGGCAGCGGGAAGGCGGCAAGCTCCCGGGGGTAGGCGTGCGTCCACTCGCTAGCCGACACGGCGGTGGCCGTGTGCGGGGCGTGCTTGAGCGGGTTGTCCTCGCGGTCCAGCTTGCCTTCCTCGATCGCGCGGATCTCGTCGCGGATCTGGATCATCGCGTCGACGAAGCGGTCCAACTCGTGCAGCGACTCGGACTCGGTCGGCTCCACCATCAGCGTGCCGGCCACAGGGAAGCTCAGAGTCGGTGCGTGGAAGCCGAAGTCGATCAGGCGCTTGGCTACGTCCTCGGCCGACACGCCGGTCGCATCCTTCAGCGGGCGCAGATCCAGGATGCATTCGTGGGCGACCAGATCGTTGCGGCCGGTGTAGAGCGTCTCGTAGTGCGGCGCCAGGCGCTTGGCGATGTAGTTGGCGTTGAGCAGCGCGACCTGCGTCGCGCGGCGCAGGCCGGCGGCGCCCATCATCGTCACGTACATCCAGCTGATCGGCAGGATGGAGGCCGAACCGAAGCTCGCGGCGCTGACCATGCCGACGTCGCCGGCGCCCACGCCCTGCGTCTTGACGCCATCGCTGCCCAGCGCACGCGGCAGGAACGGGGCCAGGTGCGACTTCACCGCGCACGGGCCGACGCCCGGGCCGCCGCCGCCGTGCGGAATGCAGAAGGTCTTGTGCAGGTTGAGGTGCGAAACGTCCGAGCCCCACTTGCCCGGCTTCGCCACGCCGACCAGGGCGTTCATGTTGGCGCCGTCGGTGTACACCTGTCCGCCATGCTTGTGGATGATCTCGCAGATCTCCACGACCTCTTCCTCGAACACGCCGTGCGTGGAGGGGTAGGTCATCATGATCGCGGCCAGGCGGTCGCTGTACTTCTCGGCTTTGCGACGGATGTCCTCGACGTCGACGTTGCCGTTGCTGTCGGTCTTGGTCACCACGACCTGCATGCCGCACATCTGCGCCGAGGCCGGGTTGGTGCCGTGGGCCGAGTCGGGGATCAGGCAGATGTCGCGATGGGCCTCGCCGCGCGAGTGGTGATACGCGCGGATCGCCAGCAGGCCGGCGTATTCGCCCTGCGCACCCGAATTGGGCTGCAGGCTGACGGCGTCGTAGCCGGTGCATTCCACCAGCATCGCTTCCAGCTCGTCGATCAGCTGCTTGTAGCCCTGCGCCTGCGACGCCGGCGCCAGTGGATGGATGTTGCCGAACTCCGGCCACGTCACCGGGATCATCTCGGCGGTGGCGTTGAGCTTCATGGTGCACGAGCCCAGCGGGATCATCGTGCGGTCCATCGCCAGGTCCTTGTCGGCCAGCGAGCGCATGTAGCGCAGCAGTTCGTGCTCGCTGTGGTGCGTGTTGAACACCGGGTGCGTCAGGTAGGCACTGGTGCGCAGCAGGCCGGCCGGCAGCGCATCGGCGGTGCTGGCGTCCAGCGCGTCCACGTCTACCTTGGCACCGAACAGCGCGGCGATCGCGGCGACGTCCTCGCGCGTGGTGGTTTCATCCAGGCTGATGCCCAGGCTGCGGTCGTCGATGCGGCGCAGGTTGATGCGCGCGGCCTCGGCCTTGGCGTGGATGGCGTTCGCATCGACATCGACGACGTGCAGCGTGTCGAAGAAGTCCGGACCGACCGTGACGCCGGCGCCGCGCAGCGCGGCGGCCAGGATCGCGGCCAGGCGGTGCGTGCGGCGCGCGATGCGCTGCAGCCCGTCCGGACCGTGGTAGACGGCATACATCGACGCCATCACCGCCAGCAGCACCTGCGCGGTGCAGATGTTGGAAGTGGCCTTCTCGCGGCGGATGTGCTGTTCGCGCGTCTGCAGCGTCAGGCGGTACGCCGCCTTGCCTTCGGCATCGATGGACACGCCGATCAGGCGGCCCGGCATCGAGCGCTTGTACGCGTCGCGACAGGCCATGAACGCCGCGTGCGGACCGCCGAAGCCGAACGGCACGCCGAAGCGTTGCGAGTTGCCCACGACGATGTCCGCGCCCCATTCGCCAGGAGCGGCGATCAGCGTCAGCGCGAGCAGGTCGGTGGCGACGGCCACCAGGCCGCCGCGCGCGTGCACGGCGTCGGCCAGCGCGCGGTAGTCGTGCACCTGGCCGAAGGTGTTGGGGTACTGCAGCAGCACGCCGAAGCTGTCGATGCTGGCCGCCTCGCTGTCGTCGGCGACCACCAGTTCGATGTCCAGCGGCTCGGCGCGCGTGCGCAGCACTTCCAGCGTCTGCGGATGTACGCCGGAGGACACGAAGAACGTGTTGGACTTGCTCTTGGCCGAACGCTTGGCCAGCGTCATCGCTTCGGCGGCGGCGGTGCCTTCATCCAGCAGCGATGCGTTGGCGATCTCCATGCCGGTGAGTTCGGCGCACATCGTCTGGAAGTTGATCAGCGCTTCCATGCGGCCCTGCGAGATCTCCGCCTGGTACGGCGTGTAGGCCGTGTACCAGGCCGGGTTCTCGAGGATGTTGCGCAGGATGACGTTGGGCGTGTGCGTGCCGTAATAACCCTGGCCGATGAAGCTGCGGAAGACCTGGTTCTTGTTGGCGATCGCGCGGATCTTGGCGATGGCCTCGACCTCGGTGATCGGCGCGGGCAACGCCAACGGGTTGGGCGACTTGATGGACGCCGGCACGATCGCGTCGGTCATGGCGTCCAGCGAATCGAAGCCGACCACGCCCAGCATCTGCGCGATTTCGGCATCGTTGGGGCCGATGTGGCGTTCGATGAAGGCGTCGTGGTGTTCGAGGGCGCGCAGGGAGGTCTTCTGGCTCATGCAGGGCATCCGAAAGTGGCTGAAAGCCGGGCGTGCGTTGGCCGCACGTGGAGTGCCCCTCTGTCCTTTTGCCTGAGAGTTTGGAAGCGCGGGGGCGGGGGAGGATGACCCCGCTGGCTTCTTGCCCCTTCGGCGCCGGTTCCGTCCCGGTACGACGCGGGCGGTCGGTCTCTCCAGAGTGTGAGCCGACGGCGGTATAGGGGCCTGAGCGATTCCGGGCGTTTGCGCCTTCGGCAGCGGTCCGGGCCCGAAGGCCGTCCGCTTCTCCCACCGTCTGCTTGCGGCGCGATTATACCGGCTCGGCCCGGCGCCTTGCCGGCACGTGACGGCAGTCGCGTCGAGGCTTGTGGGCCGGACTTGCCGCAGCAGACGTTTGGTACGCCGGTCCGTTCAGCTTGCTCCCGGTCGCCGTACCATGGCCGCCCACGCGCAAGGAGCGTTCCGATGGCCCACCCTCCCTTCCAGCTGCTCCAGCTCGACCACGTGGTATTGCGGGTCCGCGACGTCGCGGCGATGGAAGCCTTCTATTGCGGCGTCCTGGGCTGCCATGTGGAACGCCGGCAGGAGGCGATCGGTCTGATCCAGCTGCGCGCCGGGGACTCCCTCATCGACCTGGTGGATGTCGAGGGCAAGCTCGGCCGCATGGGCGGAGCCGCGCCCGGTACCGAGGCGCACAACATGGACCATCTGTGCCTGCGTGCCGAGCCGTTCGATCGCGAAGCCATCGTCGCCCACCTGCAGGCGAACGGCGTTCGCATCGGCGACTTCGGTTCGCGCTACGGAGCCGAAGGCGAGGGCCCGTCGCAGTACCTGTACGACCCGGAAGGCAATCTGGTGGAACTGAAAGGGCCGCCGGACAGCGCCACGGCGCGTGCCCCTGGCGCGACCACCTGAGCCGTTCCGTTGTCTGCTCGTCATCCCTGCGAAGGCGGGGATCGAGCGACTTCGTGCCTTGAGGTCAACGACGCTGGATTTCCGCCTTCGCGGGAATGACGGCACAGTAACGTTCGCTCTTTTGAGAACTCCGGATTCCTTCCTCGATGGCCGCACCCGCAACACCCACGCTCTCCATTTCCGTCCGCCGCCTGGCCCTGCTGCTTGGCGGCCTGGCGATGTTCGGCCCGTTCTCCATCGACACGATCTTCCCGGCGTTTCCGTCCATCGGTGCGCAGTTCGGCGCCGACAAGGTGGCGATGCAGCAGACCATCAGCGTCTACCTGGTGGCGTATGCGCTGATGAGCATCGTGCATGGCCCGCTGTCCGATGCGATCGGGCGGCGCAAGGTCATCCTCGGTGGCTTGTTCGTGTTCGCGATTGCGTCAGCCGGCTGCGCGCTGGCGAAGGACCTGCCGACGCTGCTCGCCTTTCGCGCGCTGCAAGGGCTGTCGTCGGGCGTGGGCCTGATCGTCGGCCGCGCGGTGATCCGCGACGTGCTGCATGGCGACGATGCGCAGCGGCTGATGAGCCAGGTGTCGATGATCTTCGGCGTGGCGCCGGCACTGGCGCCGGTGATCGGCGGGTGGATCCTGGGCTGGAGCCGCTGGCCGGCGATCTTCTGGTTCCTGGTGCTGTTCTCGGTCGTCCTGCTGGTGGGGACCTGGCGCATGCTGCCGGAAACGCATCCGCCCCAGTCGCGCCTGGCGCTTGCGCCCAGGCGGCTGTTGCGCGACTACGTCGCCATCGTCGTCAATCCCCGCTTCCAGCGCCTGTCCGCCGCCAGTGCGTTCAACTTCGCCGCGTTGTGGGTCTACATCGCCTCGGCGCCGGCGTTCGTGCTGGACATCCTCAAGCTCAGCGAGCGCGAGTTCGGCTGGTTCTTCGTGCCGATGATCAGCGGCATGATCCTGGGCGCGTATGTCTCCGGCCGCAGTGCGGGCAAGGTGAAGGGCGAGAAGCTGGTGTCGATCGGCTTCGCGTGTTCGGCGCTCGCGATCGGCCTGAACCTGCTCTACAACCTGCTGGTGGATGTGCCGCAGGTGCCGTGGGCGGTGCTGCCGATGGTGCTCAACGCGTTCGGCATCGCGCTGGTGTTCCCGATCGTGACGCTGGCGATCCTGGACATGTATCCGCGACAGCGCGGCTCGGCCTCGTCGCTGCAGGCTTTCACCAGCCTGGTGCTCAACGCGGTGATCGCCGGCGTGCTGTCGCCGTGGATCAGCGACCGCGCGCTGTGGCTGGTGTGCACGGCGATCGTGTTCCTGGCGCTTGCATACGGCTTCTGGCGCTGGGAAGCGCGCGTGGCGCGCACGCGCCTGGGCGAGGGCACCACCACCGTTCCCGGCGAGTCGATCTGAGTCAGCCTCGCCGGCGCAGCAGGTAGTGCAGCGGCAGGCCCGACAGCACCAGCACCGCACCCCACGCCAGCGCTTCACCGCCGATGCCCAGCAGCGCGTACAGGCTGTACGCCAGCGCGAGCGCGGCGACGATGCGGCTTGCGGTGCCGCTGCCGCGCCATAGCCAGGCCGCGCTGCCGGCGACGTAGGGCAGCAGCGTCGCGGCGGTCGACAGCAGGATCGAGAACGTGAATACCTGCACCAGCGAACGGCTGTAGTTGCTCGCCACCAGCGCGCTGGCGAGCACGCTGCTGATCATCAGGCCGTAGACCGGCGTGCCGCCGCGATCGAGCCTTGCGAACACGGGTGGCAGTACGCCGTCGCGTGCTGCCGCCAGCGGCAGTTGCGCCGACAGCAGCACCCAGCCGTTGAGCGCACCGAAGCACGACACCGCCATCACCAGCGCGAGCAGCGTGCCCGCCGTCGGTCCCCACAGTGCGTTCGCGGCGTCGGCCATCGGCGCCTGCGACGATGCGAGCCGGTCCGCCGGCAACACGCCCAGCACGGCTGTGCAGGCCAGCACCGTGGCGATGCCCGCGACCAGCGTGCCGACGACCGTGGCACGAGGCACCGTGCGTTGCGGGTTCTCGATGGCGCCGGCCGGTACCGTGGCCGATTCCAGCCCCAGCAGGGCCCACAGCGTCAGCGCGACGGTCGCGTGCGCGACCTGCGGCAGGCTCATGTCGGTGGGGTTGAACGGGACGTAGAGACGGCTGTCGACGAACCACAGCGCGACGCCGCCGAACAGCAGCAGCGGCAGCAGCTTCATCGCGGTGGTCAGCAGCTGCACGCGTCCGGCCTCGCGCACGCCGGCCAGGTTGATCGCGCTGCACAGCCACAGCCCGCCCAGCGCACATCCGGCCGCGCGCAGCGGCGTCGCGGTCAGTGCCGGGAACAGCGCGCCGAGACTGCCGGCGAAGGCCACCGCGATGGCGGCCGTCGCGCACCAGATCGAGATCCAGTAACTCCACGCGATCATGAAGCCGGGGAGTTCGCCGAAGGCATTGCGCGCGAACACGTACGGCCCGCCGGTCTGCGGCCAGCGCCGCGCAAGCATCGCGAACGTCACCGCCAGCAGCACTGCGCCCGTCAGCGTGATGCCCCAGCCGACCAGGCTGGCCGCGCCGTAGGGCGCCAGTGCCGCAGGCAGCAGGAACGCACCCGAACCGATGATGTTGCCGACCACCAGCGCGGTTGCCGTCCAGAAGCCCAGCGGGCGCTGCGCCGTCATGGCCGCGCCATCATCCGCGTGCGACCCGCGGCTTCAGCCGGCCGCATCGCGATACACGCTGCGCAGCAGTTCGTGGAAATGATGCACGGCGTTCTCGCGCAGGGGATTGAGCCGTCCGGGTTCGTACGAACCGGAAGCAAGACCGCGCTGCACGTCCTCGCAGATCGTCAGGTCTTCAAGCTGCACCTCGTCGCTGAAGGCGAGGTCGGCGTCGCGCCGTGCGCGTGCGTCGCCGGATTCGTCGAGCGTGTAGTAGAAGTCGAACTCGACGCGGCAGCGGCCCATGCCCCTGGGGATCACGCGATTGGTCTGCAGGCGACCGGGCAGGATGTTGAGCATCGTGTTGGGCCACAGCCAGTAGTACAGCGCATCGCCGTCGCCGTACAGCGCGTCGCCGCTTTCCAGCGGGCTCCACTGGTACGAGTACCACCGCTTCGTCTCGGTGACGTAGCTGCGGTAGTCGAGCAGGCGGTTGAGTCCGGGGTGGATGTGCGGGACGTGATAGCCCTCGAGGTAGTTGTCGACGTAGATCTTCCAGTTGCAGTCGACGTCGTAGCCCACGCGATAGTGATGCCCGTAATGCTCCAGGCCGCGGTTGGCGCCGAGGCGGGCGTCGATGCCCTCGACGAATTCCTCGAACGGGGGAGCGCGGGCTTCGTCCACGGCGGCGAACACGAGTCCTCGCCACACGCGCACCGCCAGTTGCGGCAGGCGTACGCCGGACGGTTCGAAATCCGGCGCGCCGCCCATTTCGGGTGCCGAGCGCAACACGCCTTCCAGGGTGTAGGTCCAGCCGTGGTAGCGGCAGCGCAGCGACTTGGCGGCCAGCCCGTCACAGCCGGCCAGCGGCCCGGCGCGATGGCGGCATACGTTGTGGAAGACGCGGATCGCGCCGTCGGCGCCACGCACCGCGATCACCGGCAGACCGGCGAAGTCGCCGATCACGTGGTCGCCCGCATCGCGCAACTGGCAGACATGGGCGATCAGCTGCCATCCGCGGTCGAAGATCGCGTGCCGGTCCAGCGCAACCATCGCCGGGTCTACGTAGTAGCGCGCGGGCAGCGCCGTGGCGCGGTCGAGCGGCTGCGGTGCCAGATCGGCAAAGGCGTCGGCGCGGTTCATTGCCGCAGCGTACGGCCGCGCCCCGCGTTGGGGAAGCGCCCGGCCTAGCGATCGCCGGCGGCGCGCTGTGCGGCGACGCGCCGGGCGACGTCGGCCAGCATCGCGTCCAAGTCGGCACGGTCGTGCACCGTTCCGCGCTGCACCACCGCGTGGATGCGACGGGTGGCGGCGATGTCGTGCAGCGGGTTGGCGTCCAGCAGCACCACGTCGGCGACCTTGCCCGCCGCCAGCGTGCCGTATTCATCCTCGTGGCCCAGGAAGCGGGCCCCGTTGATGGTGGTGGCCTGCAGCGCCTGCGCGGGCGTGAGCCCGTAATGCACCAGCCAGCCCAGTTCCTGGTGCAGGCCGATGCCGGGGTAGTTGTACGAGTTGAGGAAGCCGGCGTCGGTGCCGGCCAGGATGGTCACGCCTGCCTGCTGCAGCATCGGCAGCACGCTGGCGCTCTTCTCGAAGCGTTCGTGGCGGCGGGCGATAGCCGGCGCATCGTCCTTGGCCGCGCGCTCCACGCGCCAAGTGTAGGTGGCTTGCAGGCCGGGGCCGATGTACTTCAGGTACTCGTCGTCGTGGTGGTCGTCGTGGTCCAGGTAGGTCACCACGCGGCTGCCGTTGATCGTCGGCGTGATCGCCGTGCCATGCCGGGCCAGGTTGCGGTAGGCGGCCATCGCACGGGCGGGATCGAACGTGGCGTTCCATTGCGTCCAGGCATCGCGGCCGGTGATCTCGCCGAGCGCGATTTTTTCCAGCGGCGAGCCGGCCTTGAACGCGTAGTCGAGATGTTCGATCGAATCCAGACCTGCCGCGCTTACTTCTTCCAGCGTCAGGGAATAGGGCACGTGCGCGGAGGTTTTCAGCCCGCGGCGGTCGCCTCCTTCACCGCGGCGAGGAACAACTCCGGCGAGAGCGTGTTGTCGGTGATCTTGACGAAGTCGACCTTCCAGCGCTGCAACTGGTCGAGCGCAGCGTCGAGTTCGGCCTCGGTGCCGATCTCAAGATCCCCCGGCCAGATCGACTTGTAGCCTTCGATCTTCGGGCCGGAAGTGAAGATGCGCGGGCCGGCGAGTTCGCCCTTCGCCACCGCGTCGCGCCACTGGAACACGCTCTGGCTGAGGTCGCCGGCGGCATCGCGTACGGCGGTGATGCCGTGGGCGAGGTAGAGCGGCAGCAGGTTGCGGTTCTCCTCGATCAGCGCCTCGCCGCCGCCGAAATGCACGTGCATGTCCCACAGACCGGAGATGGCGAACTTGCCGCGCGCATCGAGTTCCCGTGCCGCCTCGAAGTCCTTCGCGCGCTTCGCGTCGACGATGGCGACGATGCGGCCGTCGTCGACGGCAATGCTGCGATGCGGCTGCGACGTGCCGGAAACGACGTCGATCACGTTGGCGTCGCGGATGAGCAGATCGACGCGTTCACCGGCTTGCACTGCGGATGTCCACGCAAGCGTGGCCGCAATGGCGATAGGGGTCAGGAGTTTCTTCATGCCCGCACCATAACGCGGCGCGCGTATGAACATGGTGCGCACGCTGGCGGGACAGCCCGCGCGCCGCCGCAAAAAGGAAACGGCCGGCAAAGGCCGGCCGTTTCGCAGCGCGTTGCAGGCGGAATCAGCCCTGCTTGGGCGCTTCCTGCTTCGCGGCGGGCGCTACATCCGCAGCCGAGGCCTGCCAGCCGCAGGTCTTGCCTTCGTTCTGCTGCTTCAGCCACTTCTGCAGCGGGTCGAAGTACTCCAGCACGGCCGAAGCGTCCATCTTCTCGCCGCCGGTCAGCTCCTTCATGGTCTGCTGCCACGGCTGGCTGGCGCCCTTGCTCAGCATGGCCTGGAAGCGCGCACCGGCCTCCTTGTTGCCGTAGAAGCTGCACTCATACAGCGGGCCCTTGTGGCCGGCCGCGTCGCACAGCGCCTTGTAGAACTGGAACTGCAGCACGTGCGAGAGGAAGTAGCGCGTGTACGGCGTGTTGCCCGGCACGTGGTACTTCGCACCCGGATCGAAGAACTCCTCGCCGCGCGGGGCGTTCGGCGCGACGCCCTGGTACTTCGCCTTCAGGTCCCACCACGCCTTGTTGTACTGGTCGGGCTTGATGGAGCCGTCGAACACGCCCCAGCGCCAGCGGTCGATCATCAGGCCGAACGGCAGGAACGACACCTTCGCCAGCGCCATGCGCATCTGCGCGTTGACCAGCGATTCCTCGCTGACCTGCTGGTCGCCGGCCAGGCCGATCGACTGCAGGTACTTGGGCGTCATCGCCAGCACGATGGTGTCGCCGATCGCCTCGTGGAAACCATCGTGCGCGCCCTGCTGGAACAGCGGCGGCAGGTGGTTGTAGGCCATGTAGTAATAGACGTGGCCAAGCTCGTGGTAGATCGTCGTGAAATCTTCCTCGTTCGGCTTGATGCACATCTTGGTGCGCACGTCGCCGGCCATGTTCATGTCCCACGCGCTGGCGTGGCACACCACGTCGCGGTCACGCGGCTTGATGAACTGCGTACGCGCCCAGTAAGTCTCGGGCAGCTTGGCCATGCCCAGCGAGGTGTAGAAGTCCTGCGCGCGCTCGGTCATCAGCTTGGCCGAGGCGAGCCTGGCGTCCTGCTCGATCTGCGCCAGGTCGGCGGGCGAGCGCTTGTCCGGGTTCTTCGCAAGCTGCGCGTCGTGCGTGGCGCGGTACTGCGATTCCAGCGCGCTGGTGATCTCGGGGATGCTGGCGTTCGGGTACGGCGCCAGAATGTCCCACAAGTTGCCCCAGTCCTGCTGCCACATGTTGCCCATCAGGTGCGCGGGCAGCATGTTGCCGGCCACGTGGCCGCGATCGGTGCCGTACTTGGCTTCCAGGCGCGTGCGCGCGTAGCAGTGCAACTGCTCGTACAGCGGCTTGACCTGGCTCCACAGGCGGTCGGTCTCGGCGGCGATCTCCGCAGGCGTCATGTCGTAGCCGGAGCGCCACATCTCGCCGGTATCGGCGAAGCCCATGTCGCGCGCACCTTCGTTGACCAGCTCGACGAAGCGCGTGTAGTCCTTGCGCATCGGCTTGGAGATCGTGTGCCAGCCCTGCCAGGCTTCAAGCTGCTCGTCGTAGTCGCGGCTGTTGCGCAGCACGTCTTCCAGGTCGCCGAGCTGGCGGCACTGCTTGTCGTCGCCTTCGCCCCTGCAGTAGGTGCCGGCGCCGTACATGCCTTCCATGCGCGTGGCGATCTTGGTCAGTTCCTCGAGCTTCGCCGGATCCTTCGGCGGCGGCATCGAGGTGAACAGCTTGAGCAGCTGGATCGAGCGCGCGGTCTGGGGCGACATCTGCTGGCCCTCGAAGCGCTGCGCCTGGTCGATCCAGCTCTTGAGCTGCGCCAGGTAGCGCTCGTTGGCCTTGGCCGACAGCAGCTGGCTGTCGTCGTTGATGTAGGTGGAGGACAGCCACTGCGCGGCCGTCATCTCCGGATACATCTTGCGGTATTCGTCGTTGACCCGGGCGATGAACTGGTCGGCGGTCTCGCCGGCCGGCGCGGTGGTCGGCGCTCCGGTCGTGGTGGGGGTCGGTTCCTTCTTGCAACCGCCCAGGCCGATCACGGCCGCGGTGATGCTGAGCGCGAGCAGTGCGCGTACGGGTTTCATCATGACGTTCTCCGGTGGGACTGCACGCCACGACGCGGCGGCCCCGGAAGGCTAGAGGCCACGCCCGGCCGGCGCAAGGGAAGGTGGTTTGGTGCGCTGCGGCGCGTCTCGCTGGAGGCGACAGCGCACGGGTCACCGGAAGCGCGGCTTTTCCGCTGTCATCCCCGCGAAGGCGGGGATCCATCCGTCAGGCACCCCGGGTCTTCCGGAGAGCGGAAGAGATCGGGTACATGGATTCCCGCCTGCGCGAGAATGACGGCTGGAAATTCGTCGGAACGCCGGATCAGGCCGGCAAAGCCAACGTCCGTGCCCGCGAGTCCGCCAGACCGCGCACGTGCAGCCATTGCCAGGCGCTGTCTGAATCGCCTTCGAAATACGCCTTCGCCGAGCCCAGGCGGAACGTGTAGCCCCAGCCGTCCATGTCGGCCAGCACGCGCTCGCGTCCCACGCCCGGCAGTGCGTCGCCGAGCAGGGCCTGCAGCACGCACACGGCGTCTTCTTCCTCGATGGAGTCGGTGGCGTCGGTATGCACCTGCGCGCGGCGCTCCGGCGGCAACACGATCAGGTGCGCGGCTTCGTGCAGCAGCGAATGCACCGGCGTGTCGCCGCGCGCGTAGACGTTGCTGCCGATCAGCCCAGCCTCGCACTCGCCCCAGTAGCTGCCGGGGATCGCCTCGCCGTCGGCTACGCGATGGAGTTGCAGGCCGTAGCGGGCGAGCAGTGCCGCGGTGGCGTCGAAGTCGATGTCGTCGAGGGTGAGCATTGGGTTTTTCTCCCTCCCCTGCGAAGGCTGGGGAGGGTCGGGGAGGGTTACGTCGGAGCGGAGCGTCAGCGATCTGGCGCTTCAGGTCGACACTTCACCCCCTCCCAACCCCCCTGCATTTGCAGGGAGAAGGAACAGGAGCGGCGCATCACGCCTGCGCCGGCGTCTCCGGCAGGGCGACCGAGATGTCCAGCACCTTGTTGTCGCCTTCGCCGATCAGGTCCACCTTGACCGCATCGGCGTCGACGTTGATGTACTTGCGGATCACCTCAAGCAGTTCGCGCTGCAGCATCGGCAGGTAGTCCGGGCTCGAAGTGCCACGGCCGGCCCGCTCGTGCGCGACGATGATGCGCAGGCGGTCCTTGGCGATGGTGGCGGTCTGCTTCTTGGCGAGCAGGAAATCGAACAGGCCCATCCTCAACCTCCGAAGATCTTGCTGAAGAAGCCCTTCTTCTCCGCAGTGGTGAAACGCATCGGCCGGGTGTCGCCCAGCAGGCGCGCGACGGCGTCGTCATAGGCCTGGGCCGCGTCGGACTCGGTCTCCAGGATGACGGGTTCGCCCTTGTTAGACGCGTTGAGCACGTCGGGCGATTCGGGGATCACGCCGATGGTTTTCAGGCCGAGGATTTCCTCGACGTCGCCGACCGACAGCATCTCGCCGGTTTCCACGCGCTTGGGGCTGTAACGGGTGAGCAGCAGGTGCTCCTTGATGCGCTCGCCGTTCTCGGCGCGGCGCGTCTTCGACGCCAGCAGGCCGAGGATGCGGTCGGAGTCGCGCACCGAGGACACTTCCGGGTTCACCACGACCAGCGCCTGGTCGGCGAAATACATCGCCAGGTAAGCGCCCTTCTCGATGCCGGCCGGCGAGTCGCAGACGATGTAGTCGAAGCCGTCGGCGACCATGTCGTCGAGCACCTTCTGCACGCCTTCCTTCGTCAGCGCATCCTTGTCGCGCGTCTGCGAGGCAGCCAGCACGTACAGGTTCTCGAAACGCTTGTCCTTGATCAGCGCCTGCTTCAGCGACGCCTCGCCGTTGACGACGTTGACGAAGTCGTACACCACGCGGCGTTCGCAGCCCATGATCAGGTCGAGGTTGCGCAGACCGACGTCGAAGTCGATGACGGCGACCTTGTGGCCACGGCGCGCGAGGCCGCAGGCGAGGCTGGCGCTGGTGGTGGTCTTGCCCACGCCGCCCTTGCCCGAGGTGACTACGATGATTTCGGCCAAGTTCAAATCCTCCGGTAATGCGGCCTCAATCCAGGGCCGCGATCTTTAGTTGTTGGTCTTCGAGCCAGACCTGCACGGCCTTGCCGCGCAGCTCCTTGGGAATCTCTTCCATCACTTTGTAGTGGCCCGCAATCGCGACGAGTTCGGCATGGAACTCGCGGCAGAAGATGCGTGCCTGTTCGAAACCTTGCGCGCCTGCGAGCGCACGGCCGCGCAGCGGTCCGTAAATATGCACCGAGCCGTCGGCGATGACTTCCGCGCCGGCGCCCACCGTTGTGAGTACGGTCAGGTCGCGGTTCTCCGCGTAGATCTGCTGGCCCGAACGCACCGGCGTCGACTGGATCATGCCCGGATTGTTGGCCGGGCTCGGAGCGGGCGAGGCTGCGGCTGCTGCCTTCGACGCGCGTGGCGCGGGAGCCGCGGGTGCCGGTTCGGGCTCGCGACGTGGTGGCTCCGGTGCGGTGGGCGCGGCATCGTCACGCTCGTACGAGGCGCGGAACTTCGCCAGCAGCGGCAGCCCAAGCGCTTCGGAGAGGCGCTCGATCTCGGTGGTGCCGTAAGCCAGGGCGACCGGCAGCACGCCGGCTTCGTGCAGGCCCGCGATCAGCGCGCGTGCGGTCGCCTCGTCGGGCGTGCGCGACAGGCCGCCGAAATCGATAACCACCGCGGCGCGCGCGAACAGCTTGGGCGCACGCTGCACGCGGCCGCGCATCTCGTCGACCAGGCGGTCGACGTCGAGGGTGCGAATGCGGAGGTTTGCGATGCCGACCTGACCGATCTTGAGTTCGCCCGCCGGCTCGAAATCCATCGCCGCGCTCACAGGGCGGTTCCCGTCGGGCGCGGGGCCATGGCCGCGCTGGAGGCGGTACGCGGACGGGTGATCCAGGGCGTCTGCGGCAGGGCGTCGCCATAGGTGTCGCGCACCCAGCCGTAGCTGCACAGCGGCTTCATCAGCATGGCGGCGCGAACGCCGGCTTCCTCCATCACGTGCTGGCCGACCTCGTGGAAGCCGAAGCTGCCATGGAAGAGCAGGGCGGGGTCGTTGGTACCTTCCAGGAACACCTCGCATGCCATCTGCGGGTAACGCAGTTCGGCATAGCTCTGCGCGTCGGCGTAGAACGCACGGCCCACACCGCCGCCGCGCCGGCGGCTGGCGACAACGATGCGGTCGATATAGAAGAAGTTCGGGTAGCGCTCGCGAAACCAGCGGAAGTTGCTGCTGTCGTGATCGGTGTGGCTGCCCATGCCGATCAGGAAACCGGCGAGGGCGCCATCGCGCTCGGCGACGCGGAAGTATTCGGCGGTGTCGTAGAAGTGGCGCAGTCTGGCCGCATCCAGCGGCAGGATCGCGGGCCCGGCGGCGTTGTTGAGGGCAAGGACGGAATCCAGCTCGTGCTCTCGCACGTCGCGGACGACGATCGACATTCCAGGCTCCAGTATTTCTCGGACCGGACGCATGGCACGACCGGCCGGCCGATTATCGCATGGCCGTCCGGCCCGGGCGACCCATCACAGTTCGTGTTGCGGCGCCCCGTCCACGGAAAACGCCAGTGGTCCGGCAAGCAGTCTCGCTTCGCCAGCTGGCGCGCCGGCAGGACGGAGCCGGGCGGAAGTTGCGACCAGTGCCTGAGTCATGACTTTCGGACGGCTCGGCAGGCCCTTGATGCGTTTAGCATGCCGGCATGTTGGCCCGCCTCAATCACACCCGACTTCTGCGCTACGCGGGCCTGTTCACCTGGGGCGCGGTGGGCCTGTGGCTGCTCAACGTGTGGCTGGATCCGGCGATCCTGGAGCCCGAAACCGAAGGGCCGGTCGCGCTGCAGGTGCTGCGCTGGCTGGCCGTCTACCTGGCCTTCGGCGCGGTGTACTGGTGGATCACGCGCCAGCTGGGCCAGCGCCGGCCCGGGGTGGTCGACCATCTGCTCCTGCTGATCCTCACCGGCTGCGCGATCGGCGTCAGCTATTTCTCCAGCACTGGCCTGGGCAGCATCCTGCTGATGGTCGTGGCCGGACTGCTGCCCTGGCTGATGCCGGTGCGCTGGGGCCTGGCGTGGCTGGTCGGCGGCAACATCGCGATCATCCCGGTGTTCGTCGAGGCGCTGGACTTCCCGCCGATGGTGGCGGTGTTGCAGTCCATGGGCTACATGGGCTTCTCCAGCCTGGTCTTCGTGACCGCGCTGGTGGCCCGCCAGCAGGCGGAGGCGCGCGAGGAGCAGCGCCGGCTCAACGCCGAACTGCGCGCCACGCGCGCGCTGCTGGGCGAGAGCGTCCGCGTGAACGAACGCACGCGCATCTCGCGCGAACTGCATGACCTGCTCGGCCACCACCTCACCGCGCTGAGCCTCAACCTCGAAGTGGCCGGGCATCTGTCGGAAGGCCGGGTCAAGGAACACGTACAGCAGGCGCACACGCTGGCGCGGCTGCTGCTCACCGACGTGCGCGAGGCGGTCAGCCAGTTGCGCGAAGGCGGTGCGATTGACATGTCGGCCGCGCTGCTGCCGTTGGCCGAAAACGTACCCGCGCTCGACATCCACATGGACATCCAGGCGCCGCTGACGCTGGACGATCCCGAGCGCGCCCACGTGCTGCTGCGTTGCACGCAGGAAATCATCACCAACGCCGTGCGCCATGCGGGCGCGCGCAACCTGTGGATCAACGCCGGACGACGAGAGGACTGCATCGTCGTCAGCGCGCGCGACGATGGGCACGGCGCGGACAACCTGGTCGCCGGCAACGGTCTGCGCGGCATGCGCGAACGACTGCAGCAGCACGGCGGCACTCTTAAAATCGAAACCCGGCCGGGTGAGGGCTTCTGCCTGCACCTGACCCTGCCGGCCTCGGCGGCTGCGGCCGCTGCCTGCGAAGGAGCCATCGCATGATCCGTGTGTTGATAGTCGACGACCAGACCCTGGTCCGGCAGGGCGTGCGCTCCCTGCTGGCCCTGGCCGAAGGCATCGAAGTGGTGGGCGAGGCTGGCGACGGCCGCCAGGCCGTCGAGCTGATCCCGCAGATCCGCCCCGACGTCGTGCTGATGGACATGCGCATGCCGGTGATGTCGGGACTGGAGGCGCTGCAGTCGCTGGCGCGCAGCAACAACCTGCCGCCGACGATCATCCTGACCACCTTCGACGACGACCAGCTGGTGCTGGCCGGCCTCAAGGCGGGCGCCAAGGGATACCTGCTCAAGGACGTTTCGCTGGAGCAACTGGTGAGCGCGATTCAGACGGTGTCGGAAGGCGGCTCGCTGGTACAGCCGGCGGTGACCCAGCGCCTGCTGTCCGGTCTGGAACACATGCGCAACGACTTCGTCAGCCTGGATCGTCCGGATCCGCTGACGGAGCGCGAAACGGAGATCCTGCGCCTGATGGCCGGCGGCTTTTCCAACAAGGAAATCGCCAATTCGCTGGGCGTGGCCGAAGGCACGATCAAGAACCACGTGTCGAACATCCTGTCCAAGCTCGGCGTACGCGACCGCACCCGCGCCGTGTTGAAGGCGTTCGAGCTGCAGTTGGTCTGAGGACAGGATGCCTGGCCCGGCGTAGCGCGCCGGGCGTTCGCGGCAGCGCGAGCCGATGGCTCGCGAGCGGCTGCCGCTCACCCTGTGCAAGCTCGGCGTACGCGACCGCACCCGCGCCGTGCTGAAGGCGTCGAGTTGCAGTTGGTCTGACCGTGACCAAGGCCGCCCATGGCGGCACGCAACGGCTTCGGATGGCCCGGCCCGCCCATCCCTGGACGGGCGTTCGCCGCGACGCAACGGGCGGAGGTTCGGGAAGCCAGGCACTGTGCATCGGGACGCGGCTCCATCCGCTTGGGGAACGCCGGGTAGTTGGGCCAAACGGCGAGTAAAAGCCCGATCCCGGCGGGGCTTCCGGGTAGGCGCATTGCCGAACTTGTCCTTGCGGCGGCGGTCCCAAGGCCCGTGACCGGCAACCCGATCTTTCTTGCAGGGGACGGCTGCCCCGTCCGCGGCTTCCTTGATACGATTGCCGGTCTGTGTCCCGGTCCGACCCGGGTCCCGGCCCTCGGAGAAACCTGAATGACCCGTCTGATCGAGATTTTGATTTCCTTGGCAATTGTTGCCGCGCTGTTCCTCATCGTGGGCATTGCGCTGCCGGCGAGCCGTCACCTTGAACACTCGGTTGAAACCAACCGCAAGCTGACGATCGTGTACGACACCCTCAACAGCATGCGCCGCTTCAAGGATTGGAACATCCTGGTGCTGAAGGACCCGCAGATGCAGCTGAAGCTGTCGGGCCCCGAGTCCGGCGTCGGTTCGCGTCTGGACTACGACTCCAAGGAAAAGGGCCTGCGCCAGGGCAGCTGGGAGATCACCGCCAGCGAACCGGGCAAGCGCGTCGCCTACGCGATTACCGACATCGAGCCGGGCAAGAACAAGCGCACCGAGTTCACCTTCAAGCCGACCGGCCGCGGTGGCCGCAACATCGAGATCACCCAGACCTACGATGTCGATTACGGCTGGAACCTGCTGGGCCGCTATGCCGGTCTGTACGTCAGCAGCAGCGTCGGCGAGGACATGAAGATGAGCCTGGCCCGCCTGACCAACATGCTGGCCGCCGTGCCGAACTACGACTACGCCGAACTGAGCAAGGACGACCCGGCCAAGGCGCCGAAGATCGTCGAGCGCCCGGCTGAGAACCTGCTGGTCGTGACCGCTGCCGTGGAACGCAGCAACGAGAAGGTCATGGGCCAGATCAACAGCAACATGGAGTGGATCAAGAAGGTGATGGCCGCCAACGGCCTGGAAGCCGACGGTCCGGTCCGCATCATCACCAACGAGTTCGGCGCCGAAATGTACTCCTTCGACGTCGCCCAGCCGGTGCGCAAGATCGGCGCGACCGGTCCGGCCACCAAGCTGGACATCAAGGTGGAAGGTCCGGTGACCGCGGTCTTCAACGAGCCGGCGAAGGTCGCGATGGTGCCGGGCTTCAAGGGCCACATGGCCAACCTCGCCAAGGTGCGCGACGCACTGCGTGGCTGGGCGATGACCCGCGGCTACGAGACCGTCGAGCGTCCGTACGAAGCCTGGAAGGCGGGCGTCGCCGCCGGCTTCACCGAGGAAGGCGAGTACGACGTGTTCTGGGCGGTCAAGTAACCGCACCCGCTCACGCTGCAACACGAACGCGCCGCGGATTCCGCGGCGCGTTTTGTTTTGGGCACGCGCAAGGGCTATGGTGACGGCCTCCCCCGCGTCGCCGATCCGTCCATGAGTGTCCACCTGCATCACGCACCGTTGTCCGCACGACTCCTCGGAGCAGGCGGTGCGATCCTCGCCGCAGCGGCGGTTGCGTTGTCTGCCTACGCGGCGCACGTCGCGCAGGGCGTCGACCAGTCGCGCCTGCACAGCGCGGCGTTGTTCGCGTTCGGCCACGGCATCGCGCTGGCGGCGCTGGCGCCGCGTCGGCCGCGCATGCTGCGCACGCTGGCGCTGGTGGTCCTGCTGGTGGGCACGCTGCTGTTCTCCGGCAGCCTGGTGCTGGGTGTGATGGTCGGAATGCCGACGCAGCTGGCACCGGTGGGTGGCATGCTGATGATCGCCGCGTGGCTGGTCTACGCCGTCGAAGCATTGAGGCGCTGACATGCCGCGCCATGCCAGGGGATTCGATACCGAAGCCGCGCACGCGCACCTGTCGCGATGCGACCGCAAGCTGGCGCGGTGGATGAAGAAGATCGGTCCGATCGAGGCCGATCCGCGCTGGCGCAAGCCGTTCGATCCGGTCGATGCGCTGGCCCGCGCGATCCTTTACCAGCAGCTCAGCGGCAAGGCCGCGGCGACGATCGTCGGACGCGTCGAAGCCGCCATCGACAGCAGGCGCTTCCATTGCGACACGCTGGGCCGCATCGACGACGCGACGCTGCGCGCCTGCGGCGTGTCCGGCAACAAGACGCTCGCGCTGCGCGACCTGGCTGCGCGCGAGGCCCGCGGCGAGATCCCTGACCTGCGTCGCATGAGCACGATGGACAACGACGCCATCATCGCCGCTCTGGTGCCGGTGCGTGGGATCGGCCGCTGGACGGTGGAAATGATGCTGATGTTCCGCTTGGGCCGCCCGGACGTCCTGCCGGTCGACGACCTGGGCGTCCGCAAGGGGGCGCAACGGGTCGACGGCCTGGAGACCATGCCCACGCCCAGGGAACTGCTGGCGCTGGGCGAGCGCTGGGGCCCGTATCGGACCTACGCGAGTCTGTACCTGTGGAAGATCGCCGACCTGGCGGTGCAGGCGAAATCACCGACGCCGCGCTCGCAGGAGTAGGTGGCCGCCAGGACCGGCGGCAGTCACCACGCCGGCATGACGAGCGTCGTCACAGACTGGCTCCGCCCACGAGGTCCGTCCCAAATCCCGGAGGAGGTGCACCATGCTGCAGCGTTCCGGTTCGACGAAAGTGCCCGTTCTGATTGCCCTCCTGATGATGCTGACGACAGCCGCGGCATGGGCCGCGCCCTCCAACAAGTGGCGCATCCAGGTCAGCAGCGATGCCGACAGCGACGGCGTGGTGGTGTTCCGCATCGCGCCCACCGACGCACCGCCGGTCGACATCACCGTGCCGATCCCCAAGGACGCCGGCGAGAACCATATCGCGCGGCTGATCCGCGACAGCCTGCGCGCGAAGCTCGGCGACCGCTACAAGGTCGAAGTCGACGACGGTGAGGACGTGCTGGTGAAGAAGCACCACGGCAGCAAGGACTTCGAGCTGGCGATCACCCAGAAGACCGCTGCCGGCGTGCGCATCACGCTCGACCGCGAGTAGCTGTCGGCGCGCTCAGGCCGGCCGATAACACCAATGCCACGGCTCGTAGACGATGCCGTGCGGGTTGTCGCGCGGGTAGCTCATGACGAAGCCGTAACCCTGCGCGTTGTCGCGCAGCCACGCGAATGCGTCGGTCTTTTCGAACGATTCCTCCGCTGGCGGCGCGTCCGGGGCGCCGATGTCGAGTGCGAGGCCGGAGTGGTGCTCGCTGTAGCCCGGTGCGGCGTTGACGGTGAGGATTTCCTCGACCGTGAGACCGCGCGCCAGTTTTCGCTCGAAGATGCCGAGCTGGTAATCGTGGCTGCGATAGCCGGAGATGGCTTCCAGCACCACGTCGTCGCGCAATGCGCCTTCGCGCATGTGTTTCCAGGCGCGTGCGGCATCGACGTGCAGCCAGAGCGGACGGCGATAGCGGTCGAAGCCGGCGAAGGCCAGCCAGTCGGGTTCGGCCACCAGTGGCAGGCCGGTGCGCTGGCCGTAGCCGTCGTCCAGGCCCAGTCCGTGCAGGCGTTCTTCCAGCCGGTCGAGCGGCAGTTCACGCACGTGTTCGATGCCCGCGCGCAGATGGGCCGGCGGTGCTTCGATGGCATCGAGCGCGGCGTCGAGGCCCGGCTCGCGTCGCAGCTGCGGCACCAGCGCCAGCAGCCCTTCCGGAAGGTCCACCGCAAGGTATTGCCCGTCGCGCTTGCGGCGCAGGACGTGCCGGGCTCGCGCCAGTGCGCGCGCGTCGAAGTTGCTGCGCGCGCGCAGCAGCCCGCCGGGCCAGAGCTCGATCGCCGGCGTGTTGATCAGGATTCGGGGCTGGCCGCGCATGGAGGCAGGTTAGCGGGGTGGAGCTGGCGATGCCATGTGGGCTCGATCACGGGGGCGCTACGCGAAACGCCGGTGATCGTAGGAGCCAGCTTGCTGGCGACTCGCTGCTCCCGCATTCGTCGCGAGCAAGCTCGCTCCTACGGACAGGCGGCGCGATCACGCCGGGCGCTTGAGCACCGCGCGCAGATGGTCGAACGGGGTCACCGGCATCACCGACACCAGCTCCCAGCCCTCCGCGCCGAGGCGGTCCAGTTCTTCCTGCAGCCGTTCGCTGACGGCGGGGCCGAGCATGCGCGGCACGATCTCGACCACCTGGTAGGTCCATTGGGTCATGGGGATTCCTCGTCGGAAGGAGTGTTCGGATTGGGCAGGCGGCCGGCCTTGCGCAGGGCGTCGCGCAGCACGTACTCGATCTGCGCGTTGAGGCTGCGCAGTTCGTCGTCGGCCCAGCGCTGCGCGGCCGCCAGGACATCGGCGTTGATGCGCAGCGGATAGGCCTTCTTGTCGTTCACCGGCGGCCCTTCCTGTCGCGGCCGAGCGAGAACAGCAGCACCAGGCCCAGGCCGTTGACGGCCACCACCATCGCGACGATCACGGACAGGCGGCGCGTTTCGTTGTCGCCGGCCCAGAGCAGGCCGCCGGCACCGGCCAGGATGGCCAGGCCGACCAGGCGCATCAGGCGCGCCAGCGGCGGCACGGGGGCGCCGCCGGGGCGCCCACGGCTCATCAGCGCCGCGGCGAAGAATGCCGGTAGGCTGCTCACGGCCAGGATCAGCGGCACCACAAAATCACCCACGCGCGCGACCTCAGTACAGCGTGCCGGCGTTGACGATGGGCTGGGTGGATCGCTCGCCGCACAGCACCACCAGCAGGTTGCTGACCATCTGCGCCTTGCGCTCCTCGTCCAGGTGCACCACGCCGTTCTTCTGCAGCTCGGCCAGCGCCATTTCGACCATGCCCACCGCACCGGCGACGATGCGCGTGCGCGCGGCGATGATCGCATTGGCCTGCTGGCGCTGCAGCATGGCCTGAGCGATTTCCGGCGCGTAGGCCAAGTGGCTGATGCGCGCATCGATCACGCGTACGCCGGCGTCGGCCAGGCGCTCGGCCAGTTCGTCCTGCAGGTGCTGGCTGATCTCGGCCGCATGGCTGCGCAGCGCGAGCTGGCCTTCCTCGTGCTGGTCGTACGGATAGCTGGTCGCCATCGCGCGCAGTGCGGATTCGGACTGGATGTGCACGAAGCTCTCGTAGTCGTCGACGTTGTAGACGGCCTCGGCGCTGTCCACGACCTGCCACACGATGACGGCGGCGATTTCGATGGGACTGCCGTCCAGCTCGTTGACCTTGAGCTTGCCGCTCTCGAAGTTGCGTACTCGCTGGCTGACCTTCTTCTTGGCGTAGAAGGGGTTGTTCCAGCGCAGGCCGTTGTCCTTCACCGTGCCCACGTACTTGCCGAACAGGCTGAGCACGGCGGCCTGGTTGGGTTCGACCATGTACAGGCCGATCAGCGCGAAGAACGACACGATGGCCATGATGGCCGCGCCGGCGAGGCGGCCCAGCGATGGCACTCCGGTCGCCGGATCCTTGGACATGCCGGTGAAGAACAGCCAGGCCGCCAGCAGGATCAGCGCCAGCAGGACCAGGAGCATCGGGATGCCCGGCAGGGAGCGGATCGGGTTCTCTTTCATCGGTGCGCCTCCATTCGTAATGGAGTGAGTGATATCAAATTGATATCAAATAATGCAAGCGCTCCGGAACCTGCTCCGACGAGCGGCATCAGGGCGTGACCCGGTACAGGGGAGCCGGGATGAACTCGCCGGTGGCATACAGGTGGCGGCCGTCGCGGCTCCAGCCGATCGCCTCCGCCTGCGGGAGCCAGGGCAGGGGCTGGAAACGTGGCGCGCGCGAGACGGTCTGGCCCCAGTCTTCGCCATCGAGACGGGCATACAGCAGCAGCCAGCGATAGGTCATCACCGCGAGCGTGCGACCGTCGGGCGAGACATCCGCGGCCGTGACCTGGCTGTCCAGCCTCGCGCGCTGCGGGTTGCGCCGCAGGGCCTCGGCATCCGCCTGCGGCACGCCGGTCAGCTGCCCGACGCGCGTGGCGGTCTGCAGCGCGGTGCCCGGCGGCCGCAGCGGCAGGGTGAACAGCTCCGGCGGCTGGCGCTTCTTGGAGATCAGCAGCACCTCGCCGCGTTCGACGTCCACCGCCACGGCTTCGCAGTCACGCGCTCCGTCCGGCCAGCGGAAGGCGATGGACCATGCCGGGCGCAGGCGTGCGTTCTCGATGCGCGCCGGTTCCTCGACCACGTGCAACTGCAGGCTGCGGCGCAGGCCGCCGTTGTCGCCGGTGTCGGCGATGAGCAGGTACGCGCGGCCGTCGAGTTCGAACGCCGCGATGTCCTCCCAATCGGTCTTGGTCACGCCTTCCACGCGCAGCGTCGCCAGGCGCGTGCCGCTGGTGCTCACCGCGAACAGCCGCTCCGGATTGCCGCCGTCGTCGAGCATCCACAGCACGTCAGCATGACGGCGCGAGGCGGCCAGACCGCTGATCTCGTCCAGTTGCGGGTCGATGAGGACGCCGGCCAGCCGGGTGCCGTGTTCGGCGGGTTCGGGCTGTGGCGTCTCGCGTGCACATGCCGCCAGCGCCATCGCGAGGACGGCGATCAGGCAGCGCTGCAGGTTGCGCGGGTGGGGGCCGGGCATCAACGAAGGATCGCATGCGGCCGCGATGTGCCATAGCCCGTCGGCGCGGCCGTTGCACATGCACCGTTAAACTAGCCCGCTCCCCCCAACGCGGATTGCGCATGGTCACGCTCGGCACGCCCCTGTCTCCACACGCTTTCCGCGTCCTGCTGCTCGGTTCTGGCGAACTGGGCAAGGAGGTGGCGATCGAACTGCAGCGCTATGGCGCCGAAGTCGTGGCGGCCGACCGCTATGCGGACGCGCCGGCGATGCAGGTGGCGCACCGCAGCCACGTGCTCGACATGCTGGATGGCGGCGCCGTGCGTGCGCTGATCGCGCTGGAGCGCCCGCACCTGATCGTGCCGGAGATCGAGGCCATCCACACGCAGACGCTGGTCGAGCTGGAGCGCGAGTTCCACGCCCGCGGCAGCGACGTCCGCGTGATCCCGACCGCGCGCGCGGCACGCCTGACGATGGACCGCGAAGGCATCCGCCGACTGGCCGCGGAAACGCTGGGCCTGCCGACGTCGCCGTACCGCTTCGTCGACACGCTGGAGGACTACCGCGCCGCCGTCGAAGCGGTCGGCCTGCCGTGCGTGGTCAAGCCGGTGATGTCGTCCTCGGGCAAGGGCCAGAGCCTGGTGCGCAGCGCGCAGGACGTCGACGCGGCATGGGAATACGCGCAGACCGGTGGCCGCGCCGGCGCGGGTCGCGTGATCGTCGAGGGCTTCATCGATTTCGAATATGAAATCACCCTGCTGACCGTGCGCCATGCCGGCGGCACCACGTTCTGCACACCCATCGGCCATCTGCAGCGCGATGGCGACTATCGTGAAAGCTGGCAGCCGCAGCCGATGTCGCCGCGCGCGCTGGAACGTGCGCAGGAGATCTCGCGTGCCATTACCGACGAGCTGGGCGGCTGGGGTGTGTTCGGCGTCGAACTGTTCGTGAAGGACGACGAAGTGTGGTTCAGCGAAGTCTCGCCGCGTCCGCACGACACCGGCCTGGTCACGCTGATCTCGCAGGACCTCAGCGAGTTCGCCCTGCATGCGCGCGCGATCCTGGGGCTGCCGATTCCTTCCATCCGCCAGTTCGGTCCCTCGGCTTCGTGCGCGGTGCTGGCGCACGGGCACGGCGTGCCGGTGTTCGAGAACGTGGACGCTGCGCTGACCCAGGCCGATACGCAGCTGCGCCTGTTCGGCAAGCCTCGCGTGGAAGGCCATCGGCGCGTGGCGGTGACGCTGGCGCTGGGCGACGACATCGAACAGGCGCGCGAACGCGCACGTACCGCTGCGGCGGCCCTGACCATCGAACTGCGCTGAGGAATCGCCCATGCCCCTGACCGAAGAAATGAGCGGCTATGCGGTGTTCCTCTACCCGCAGGCGCTGGCGATGCTGGGAGAGGCAATCAAGCCTTACCTGCGCGACGACGACCGCGGCCCGCACCTGGTGTGCAGCTCCATCGACACCGGCGGCGCGCTGATCGAGATGACGCTGGAGGGACGCACGGACACGGGCGAAGCGGTGTCCGTGGAGGTGATGATCCCAGTCAACATGGTGCGGATGATTGTTTCTGCACGCAGCGATGCGGCGTTCGGGTTCGGACCGCGCGTACCGGCCGAGGTAGTGACCGCGCTTCCGCCGCAGCCATTGGCGTCGGCTTCGCCGGGAACGGTTGACGTGGTCGAGCCGGTGAAGGCGACATCGGCCAAGGGCGGTGCGTCTGCGGAGGCGAAGCTGCCGCCGGAGGGGTGAGGGGAAGTGGGCGCCGGTGCGTGGCGCGTGCTCTTTGCCCGTCGTTCCGGCGAAGGCGAGCTCCATTTGCTGTCGCCCTCGTCATCCGGGGGACGGCGGGATTTATATGCTGTTGCTTTTTCTGCTCGTCATTCCCGCGAAGGCGAGAATCCAGGGACTTTTCACGCTTTACCGGCCGTACCGGCCGTCGCTCAGCAGCGATGCCTCAGCCGTTGCTCGTCATCCCGGCGAAAGCCGGGATCCAGCCGCCGTTGCTTCTGCTCGTCTGTCGTTGCTCATGCTCGTCATCGCCGCGGAGGCGGAGATCCAAGGACTTTCACGCTTTACCGGTGCGCTTGAACAACGAGAGCAAAAGCTTCCGTCCGTCTAAAGCCGGCCGGGTCACTTTTCTTTGCTGGCCCAAAGAAAAGTAACCAAAAGAAACGGTCTTCCCCGACGAAGCAATCCCACAACCGGAGAAGGAGTGGGCGCCCCGCAAGTCGGCGTCCTGCCTCCTTGCTTAGCGCCGCACATCCATGTGCGGCGCCCTCCGGGTCTAGAGGTGTGATGGGCTGTTCAGCAGCAACAGCAACAACAGTAGCAACAAAACAGCCGCAACAACGCAGCCGCCACGCACCTGCTTCAGCTCTTGCTCGTCATTCCCGCGAAGGCGGGAATCCACGCGACCGGCGTATCACGCCGTTTGACAGCAGGTGTTCGAGCGCCCACTGTGTTCGTCGTCGGAGTGGTCACGGGCAATGGCCAAAGCGCCGTTGCCCAAACACGCTCGCTAAAGCGTGAAAAGTCCCTGGATCCCCGCCTGCGCGGGATGACGGGGCCAGGCCAGAGCAGCAGAGAGGCGCATTTTGGCAACGGCAGGCGGGTCGGGCTCTCTGCCGTCATTCCCGCGAAGGCGGGAATCCATCGACGGGCGTATCACGTCTTCCGGCAGCGGTACCGTGGGTCGGTGTGTGCGCTTCATCCGAGGGCTGGACAACCACTAGAGCGTCGTTGCCAATTGCATCTGGCGAAGCGTGGAAAGTCCCTGGATCCCCGCCTGCGCGGGGATGACGAGCCAAGAGCGAAAGGCGAAAGGCGCAGCCGCCGAACTGCCGTTGAGATGTGAAATCCGTGTGCCTGCGCCACCGCGAAGTGAATCTGGGCAGTGCTGGTCCGTGCGACAGGCGAGGCACGGACGTCATTGCGCCGCTAGTCCGCACCTACTGCAATTCCACGCACACCAGATGGTGATCGCTGCCATCTGCAATGGCAGCCTCCGGTGATTCGGCGGGTGGCCAGAACACGCCGCTGTCCTTCACGGCGAAGCCGACGGATGGCAAAACGTAGTCCAGCCGCATCGTGCCGGCCCTGGGACCGAAGTCGCCGGTGGCGTGCGCGGGTGCGCCGCGGTGCGCGACACCCGCCTGCGCATACTTCGCCGCCACTTCCACCGCGCCTTCGCTGCGTGGCGTTGCATGACGGGCCACGCGCGGGTGTTCGAGCAGTTCAACGATGGCGTCGTGGTGGCCGTCGCCGTCGATGGGATCGTTGTTGAGGTCGCCCGCGATCACGAATCGCGCATCCGGAGCCAGTCCGCCACAGCGGCCCTGGTCGTCGCACAGCCACGGCTTGTCGCCGGGCGTGAGGTATTCCTGCCACAGGCGGATTTCGTCCGCATTGCGCGCGCCGTTGCGATCCTCCGGCCCGTCGAACACCGGTGGCGTCGGATGCGAGACGAGGAAGTGCACGACACCCGAAGGCGTACGCACCGGAACGTCCCAGTGCGACTTGGACGACAGGCGCAGCTGGGACCAGATGTTCGCCGGATACCACGGCTGGCCAGTGGCCGGATCGAGCGGCTGGCGCGCGCCGGGCAGTGCGCTCCACTTCAGCAGCTGGAAGGTGCGCACCTGTTCGGGATCGATCGGGAACTTCGACAGCACCAGCATCCCGTACTGCCCCGGGTGCAGGCCGTAGCCCCAGGCGTCATTGCCGCGGTTGCGGCCCTCGCCGCTGGCGGTGCCGTCGCGGTCGAGGTCCAGGCCGCTGGGCACACCGGTGTTCACCGGGGCGAAGTAACGGTACGGATAGCGCAGCGGATCGCCGCCGCCGGGCTGTGCGACCTCCAAGTAATAGCGCTGGAACAGGTCCGCCGCGCGGCCGTTTGCGTCGTAGTCGAACTCGTTCAGCAGCACGAGGTCGGGACGCACGCGCTGCAGGACCGAAGCGATCTTGCGGGCGCCCGGATCGCCACCTTCGAGCCGCCGGATCACTCCGCCCGCCTGGTCGTCGAACAGCGACGTGTTGTAGGTCGCCACGCGCAGCGTGTCGTCGGCGGTCATGGCGCGCGCCCACGCCTCGGGGTCGCCCTTGACGTTGACCTGGGTGCACGCGGCGAGCAGCACCGCGAACGATGCGGAAAACAGAGGGAGGAGTCTCGACATCGCGCGATTCTGTCACGGCCCCGCGCACGCCGGATGACAACGCGTGGCGCGTGCACCCTCGACGTCAGGGAAGGTCGTGCCATTGGCGCCCGTCGAAAGCTTCCAGCGGGTGGAAGCGGCGCTTGTAGTCCATCTTCGGATGGCCTTCGATCCAGTAACCCAGGTAGACGTGGCGACGCCGTTCGCGACGCGCCCATTCCAGCTGGCGCAGGATGGCCAGCGTGCCCAGGCCACGCGCGGCTTCGTCGGGATCGTAGAAGGTGTACACGGCCGACAGGGCTGTGTCGGTGCAGTCCGTGACCGCCACGGCCAGCAGCTTGCCCGGCCCCTGGTGCGACGGCTCGCGCAATTCGAGGAAGCGTCCTTCGCTCCAGCTGCCGATCAGGAACTGGTCGAACTCCGTCGCGCCGTGTCCGTCCATGCCGCCGCCGGCATGACGCGCGGCGAGATAGCGCCGGTACAACGCCAGTTGCTCGGCGGTGCGCTGCGCTGGCAGCACGCGCATCTGCACGTGCGCGTTGCGCGCCAGGCAACGGCGCTGGCTGCGGTCGGGCACGAAACGGTCGACGGGAATGCGTACCGCGACACAGGCGCGACAGCCGGCGCAATGCGGGCGGTACACGATGTCGCCCGAGCGGCGGAATCCCCAGCTCAATGCATGCGGATACCAGTGGCGCAGGCGAGGATCGCGCGGGTCGAGCACCAGGTCGCGCGCCGAACGTTCCGGCCAGTAGCCACAGGCGTGTTCGCCCGTGTGGAACAGGCGGAGATCGTCGCTGTCCTGCGGTTCGGTGCCCATGCACCGGAGCATAGCGCCCGTCGGCGTGAGGACAACGCTGTCGTGCGGCTGAACGCGCCCGCCCGGGCGTCAACCGTCCGATGCCGGAGGCGTTGACTGGTCATCGGCGCCGCCCGGTGCCGCCCGCAGGAGTCGCACTCATGAATCGCAACACCCTTTCCGTCGTGCTCGTCGCCGCGCTCGCGGCGGTTACCGGTGGCGTTGCCCTGGCCGCGCCGCAGGGCGATACGCCGCGCCGCCCGCAACTGGATACCAACCAGGACGGCCTCATCGACCGCACCGAGGCCGCTGCCATGCCGCGCCTGGCCGAGCGTTTCGACGAACTCGACCGCAACCGCGACGGCAAGCTCGACCGCTCCGAACGTCCGCACCGCAAGGGCGGTCACCATGGCCGTCACCGCGGTGGCATGGAACGCGTGGTGCGTGCCGACGCCGACGGCGATGGTCGCATCAGCCGCACCGAGGCGGCCGATCTGTCCTGGATCGCCAAGTCGTTCGACCAGATCGACGCGAACCGCGACGGCTACCTGGTCCGCAGCGAGCTGCGCAGCTACCACGAGCGCATGCGCCCGCAGCGCGAGGCCGAGCGGGCCAAGCGTGCGCAGGAGCGGTTCGCCGCGGCCGACCTCAACAAGGACGGCAAGCTGAGCCGGGTCGAGGTCAGCGAGAAGATGCCGCGCCTGTCGAAGGCCTTCGCCTTCCTCGATGAGGACCGCGACGGCTTCCTCACGCGCGACGATCTGAAGCCTCCGATGCATCGTTGAACCATGACCGCGTGAACTTCCCCCACATCGCGCGGTCGGAAGCAACACGCATCTACGGTTCAACCCCCTTGTACCCGTGCCGGTGTCTCCCCGGCGCGGGTCTTTTTTTGGGGTGCGTGGCGGTCGTTACATCGCCACGTGCTTGACGGTGCGCACGACCTGCCAGCCGCCGCTTTCGGCCTGTTTCACTTCCAGCGTCTTGTACGACGCCGACATGCGGTGATGGTAGGCGGTGTATTCGACCAGGCCGCTGACCAGGCCGGTCGATGCGTCGCGCGCCTGCGGGCGGAAGGCGTGCACGTCGACGATCAGGGCAGGGCGGCCGGTGGAGCGATGGGTGCTGCCGACGTCCTCGTTGGCGCTGCGCACGCATTCGGACGACGGCACGAGCTGGCGCTTGCCAGCCGATGCCTGCAGCGCCTGCACCAGTTCCGGCGAGGCCGGCTGCCCGTCGATCGACAGGCACAGCACGTCGATGCGCGCACTGGGCAACTCCCGTGCGAACACCGCCGCCGCCAGCGGCTGCGGGATCGCGGCGACGGAGCCGTCGAGCGGGTGGGTCTTCAGCGCTTCGGTCGGGATGTCGGTCTTCAGTGCGTTCATGATCGCCAGCACGCCGACCACGACGATGCCCGCCATCAGCACCAGCTTGATGCGCAGCATGCGCGACTGGGATTTGGCCTTCGCCGGGCTGTCCGTGGCGGCGAGGTTGTAGCTGGGACCGGCGAAGCTCTCGCGCGTGGATTCCAGCAGCCCGGCCTCGCGGAGGATCTCGCGCGCCTTCACCGTGTCGTCCGAGCGCACCACCCACACCGCCGGCTTGGGGCCGCTCTCGTCGCTGTAGCTGAACGTGCCGCGGCGGCCGCCCTTGTACGAGCGGCCGTTGGTGATGCGAACCTCGATGTCGGCATCGCGCAGCATCTGCGCGACGCTTTCGACGTTCTCGAGACGCTGGCTGCTGAAGACCTGCCTCATGTCATTCCTTCGCGGGTACGTGCGCGGCCGCCGCGGCGTCCTTCACCACGCGGATCAGGCCTTCCTGCGCGGTGCTGGCGACCAGGTGGCCGCTGCGGTCGAAGATCTGGCCGCGCGCAAGGCCGCGGGCTCCCTGCACGCTGGGGCTGTCGATGGAGTACAGCAGCCAGTCGTCCGCGCGGAACGGACGATGGAACCACAGCGCATGGTCCAGCGAAGCCATCTGCACGTTCGGCTGGTAGTAGCTGATGCCGTGCGGGAACGTCGCCGTGCCCAGCAGGTGGAAGTCCGACGCGTAGGCCAGCAGCGCGCGGTGCAGTTCCGGCGCGTCGCCCACGCGCTCGGTGAGGCGGAACCAGAACTGCTGGTACGGCGGACGCTTGGGCGGGTTGAGCTCGTCGCGCGGGTAGATGTGGCGGAACTCGAACGGCCCCTTGCGCGACAGCCAGCGCTGGATCTTGATCGGCAGCGTGGCCATCACGTGCTCGGGCACGGCCGGTGCGGGGTCGATGTCCTCGGGCTTGGGCACTTCGGGCATCGACAGCTGGTGTTCGCCCGACTCCTCTTCCTGCTGGAACGAGGCGGCCATGAAGAAGATCACCTCGCCGTGCTGGATCGCGGTGACGCGGCGAACCGAGAAGCTGCCGCCGTCGCGGGTCCGGTCGATCTGGTAGACGATCGGCGCGGCGATGTCGCCGGCGCGCAGGAAATAGGCATGCAGCGAATGCGCGCCGCGCGGCACCTGCATCGTCGCCTGCGCCGCCGACAGCGCCTGTCCCAGCACCTGGCCGCCGAACACGTACTTGGTGCCGATGTCGCGGCTCTGGCCGCGGAACAGGTTGTCCTCCAGCCGTTCGAGCGAGAGCAGTTCAACCAGTTCGTGGACAACCTGCTCGGGAGCGGGGACGGTCATGCGAAGGCTCATCGGAGGCGGGGCCGAAGTATAACCGCCGGTCCAGGACGGCCCGGTTGCGGGAGACTCGGCCGGCAACACACAGCACTCGCTGCGACGGCTGCCTCAGCGCAGCCGCTCCAGGCGCACCTGCGCCATCAACGCGTCCCAGGGAAACAGCGGCCCCGGATCACGCTTGCGGTAAACCATCACCCCGGGATCGTCGGTGGCCGGCACCTGCGTCGTGTCCAGGTCCTCGTGGCCCGCGATGAACCGCAACGACCGCAATGTCGCCTGCAGATGTTCGACCAGTTGCAGCAGCGCCTTGATCTGCGCAGCGGCATACGGCTCGTCCATCGACTGGTGCGACGCGGCCAGCCAGTCGGGATAGCGGCCGCGGTTGACCAGTTCGATGCCGATGGCACGCTCGTTGTGGCCGCGCACATGGTGGGCGACGCGTTCCAGTGCGACGTACTGGTGCACGCTGCCGTCGCGGTCGACGTAGTAGTGCCCGCTGTTGCCGGTCTGGCTGCCCTCGTATAGCACTTCCTCGCCGAAGCGGCGCGCCATGGCCAGGTCGGGGAGCTCGGTGCAGTGGATGACCAGCAGGTCGATCTGCCCCACCTCCCGATGCTGCAGGCGGTCCTGGTAGGGCAGGGGCTCGAAGGTGATCGGCAGGGCCGGAGCGGCGGGCGGCATGGGGCCGGATGCTACCATTCGCCCCTCCCGCATCGACCGGCCGCGCGCCGGCTCCCACGCCGGGTTCTCTCCCGCACATCGACGCGTCGACCGCATCGGCCGATCCGACGCACGGAACCGCCATGAAACTGCCTCCCGCCGACTCCGAGCTCGGCAAACTGATGGCCACGCTGCCGCGCCCAGGCCGGATCGAGTGGATCGGCCTGCGTCCGAAGCGCGACGTGTCCATGGACGAGGTGCAGCAGGTCGTGGCCGAAACCGGCGCGGGCCTGGTGGGCGATCGCTACAGCGGCGGCAGCGGCAAGCGCGGCATCACCCTGATCCAGGCCGAGCACCTGCCGGTGATCGCGGCCCTGTCCGGGCACGAGTCGGTGCAGCCGGCGACGCTGCGCCGCAACCTGGTCGTGTCCGGCCTGCCGCTGATCGCGCTGAAGGGCCGTCGCTTCCGCGTCGGTGAGGTGCTGCTGGAAGGCACCGACGAATGCGATCCGTGTTCGCGCATGGAAGCCGCGCTCGGCCCCGGCGGTTTCAATGCCATGCGCAACCACGGCGGCCTGTGCGCACGCATCCTCGAGGGCGGCACGATCCGGCTCGGCGACGCGGTGACGCCGGTCGACTGATCGCGGCGTTCACGGCGCCGGCCGGTACCGGCGCACTACATTTCCTGCCTGCCCGTCGAAACAGGGCGGCTTTCGTCATCCAGGAAGATTCATGAGCACCCGCGGACACTGCATCCTCTCCCACGGCTTCGAGAGCGGCCCGGACGCCACCAAGGTCACGGCGCTGGCTGACGTCGCGCAGCGGCTGGGATGGAGCCACGAGCGTCCCGACTACACGGACCTGGACGCCATGCGCGAGGTGAGCGAACTGGGCGACGTGCACGCGCGCCTGCAGCGCCTGCTGGAACGCGCCCGCGAGGCGGCTTCGCGCGGCCCGGTGGTGCTGGCCGGATCGAGCCTCGGTGCGTACATCTCCGGACTGGTGTCGCTGCAGGTGCCGTCGCAGGCGCTGTTCCTGATGGCGCCGCCGGTGCGCATGGGTGAAGCGCCGCGACTGGAAGCCGCACGCGTTCCGACGTCGATCATCCACGGCTGGAACGACGAACTGATTCCGGCGGCCGAAGTCGTGGCCTGGGCTTACGCGCGCGGCGCGCGGCTGCTGCTGGTGGACGACAGCCATCGCCTGGCCAACCACGTCGAAGCCAGCGCCGAGGCGTTCGCTTCTCTGCTCGCGGCGGTCTGACATGAAGTTCTACGCCAGCTGCGGCAAGGGCCTGGAATACCTGCTCGCCGACGAGTTGATGGCACTCGGCTGCACGCGCGCGACGGCGGCCATCGCCGGCGCCAACGTCGAAGGCTCGCTGGCCGATGCGCAGCGCGCCGTGCTGTGGTCGCGTCTGGCCAGCCGCGTGCTGTGGCCCATCGCGGAATTCGACTGCCCTGACGAGCATGCGCTGTACGCGGGCGCGGCCGCCGTGGCGTGGCCGGACCATCTGGCCTCGGGCGACACGGTCGCGGTGGACGCGCACGTGTCGGGCGACGCGATCACGCACGCGCGTTACGCGGCGCAGCGCGTCAAGGACGCCGTGGTCGACGTGATGCGCGCGAAGACCGGAGCGCGACCGGACGTGGACGTCGAGCATCCCGACCTGCGCCTCAACCTTGTGCTGCGCAAGGGACGCGCGATCCTGTCGGTCGATCTGTCCGGTGGATCGATGCACCGCCGCGGCTGGCGCACCAAGCAGGGCGAGGCGCCGCTGAAGGAAAACCTCGCCGCGGCCGTGCTGCTGCGTGGCCAGTGGCCGCGCGTATACGCTGAAGGCGGCGCGCTGCTCGACCCGATGTGCGGCAGCGGCACGCTGCTGATCGAAGGCGCGCTGATGGCCGCCGACGTGGCGCCGGGCCTGCAGCGCCATGGCAACGAAACGCCAACGCGCTGGCGCGGCTTCGACGCGGCCGCATGGAGCGCGATGCGCGAGGATGCGCGCAAGCGCGAAGCCACTGGCATGAATGCGCTGCGTCCGGCCTTCTTCGGTCGCGACACCGACCCGCACGCGATCCGCGCAGCGCAGGACAATGCGGTGCTGGCCGGCCTGGCGGGGCTGATCGATTTCAAGGTCGGAGACATCCGTTCGCTCGCGGCTCCTGTATCGGACACTGCCTCCGCCGACCAGACGGAGCACGTGCCCGCCGACGCAAGCGCGCCGGAGCCGGGCAAGGGTCTGGTCGTATGCAACCCGCCGTACGACGCGCGGCTTGCCGCCGACCCCGCGCTGTATCGCGCGCTGGGCGACGCGCTCAAGCGCGCCGTTCCGCAGTGGCGCGCCAGCGTGCTGTGCGGCGATGCCGAGCTGGCGTTCGCCACGGGCCTGCGTGCGCAGAAGAAATACCAGGTCTTCAACGGCGCCATCGAGTGCACGCTGATCGTGTGCGATCCGGTCGCGCCGCCGCAGCGCAGGCGCGTCGACGAAAGCGGCAACGACGTGGCTCCGCAGCTGTCGGAAGGCGCGCAGATGGTCGCCAACCGCCTGCGCAAGAACCTGCACAAGCTCAAGCGCTGGCGAGAGCGCGAAGGCGTGACGTGCTTCCGGGCGTACGACGCGGACATCCCGGAGTACGCCGCGGCCATCGACGTCTACCAGACCGACGAGGCCACGCCACGCACGTTCCTGCACGTGCAGGAATACGCCGCGCCGGCGGAGATCCCCGAGAACGTGCAGCGTCGTCGCCTCAACGAACTGCTTTCGGCGGTACGCGAGGTCTTCGGCGTGCCGCGCGAGCAGGTGGCACTCAAGACGCGGGCCCGCGGCAAGGGCGGCAGCAAATATGGACAGATGGACTCGCGCGGCGAATTCGTCACCGTGCACGAAGGCCATGCGCGGCTGCGCGTGAACCTGTTCGACTACCTCGATACCGGGCTGTTCCTCGACCACCGGCCGATGCGCCTGCGCATCTATGAAGAGGCGCAGGACACGCGCTTTCTCAACCTGTTCGGCTACACCGGCGCGGCCACCGTGCACGCAGCCGTGGGCGGCGCACGCATGACTACCACGATCGACCTGTCGGCCACATACCTGGAGTGGTGCGCCGACAACCTGCGCGAGAACAACGTCGGCGGTACGCGCCATCGCCTCGTGCAGGCCGACGCGATGAACTGGCTGGAAGCCGACACGCACCAGTACGACCTGATCTTCTGCGATCCGCCGACCTTCTCCAATTCCAAGCGTGCCGACGACTTCGACGTCCAGGCCAGCCACGTGCGCCTGCTGCAACTGGCCGTGGCGCGGCTGGACGCGGGCGGGGTGCTGTACTTCTCCAACAACTTCCGGCGCTTCCGTCTGGACGAGGTCGCCGTCGCGCAGTTCGCGCACGTGGAGGAGATCAGCGCGAGCACCATTCCGCCCGACTTCGAGCGCGACGCGCGCATCCATCGCTGCTGGCGCATCACGCGACGCTGATCGCATCGCCCTCGTCAGCCGCGGCTGCTGAACAGGCGGGCGCGGGCGCCACGGGGACGTGCTTCACACGCCCGGATTCGTGCCGTGCCGATACTTTGGCCCGGGGCGTCGCCGCCCTGGTGCGAGGGCCACCGACACCGGTCCCGTAACCTTCCGTTCCACGCGCGGTACTGTCCTCGCGACGCCGCGGCCCGCACCTTGTCGTATCGCAACGCAAGGAGTCGCCATGACCTCCGTGACCTCAATGTCCACCGCCGCCCGCATCGGGCGCACCCTGCGCGGCATGCCGGCCTCCGATGGCGCCGGCGTGAAGCTGACCCGCGTGATCGGCACGCCGCAGCTGGAGATGCTCGATCCGTTCCTGATGCTGGACGAGTTCGGCACCGATCGCGCCGAGGATTACCTGGCAGGTTTTCCCGAGCATCCGCATCGCGGCTTCGAGACCGTCACCTACATGCTCGACGGCCGCATGCGCCACAAGGACAACCACGGCAACGAGGGCGTGCTGGTGCCCGGCAGCGTGCAGTGGATGACCGCCGGCCGCGGCCTGGTGCATTCGGAGATGCCCGAACAGCAGGAAGGCCGCATGCGCGGTTTCCAGCTGTGGGTAAACCTGCCGGCCGCCGAGAAGATGACGCAGCCGCGCTACCAGGAGTTCGCACCCGAGCGCATCCCGCTGCTGCAGCCGGCGCAGGGTGTGCAGGTGAAGGTGATCGCCGGTCGTGTGGGCGACGTGGACGGGCCGATCCGCCAGCCCGCGACGGAGCCGGTGTACCTGGACATCGAACTCGCACCGCAGGCCACCTGGCAGTACGAATTGCCCGAGGAGCACAACGGTTTCGTCTACGCCTTCGAAGGTGAGGGCGTGGTGGGCGAGGGCGATGGCGCCCGCGCGCTGGCCGCGCAGGAACTGGGCGTGCTGATCGGCGGCTCGCGCTTCACCATCGCGGGCGGCGACAAGGGCGTGCGCGTGATCCTGGTGGCCGGACGGCCGCTGCGCGAACCGGTCGCACGTTACGGCCCGTTCGTGATGAACACGAAGGAGCAGGTAATGCAGGCGTTCGTCGATTTCCAGCAGGGACGCTTCTGATGCGGGCTGCCATAGAAACAACGTCACTGATGGAGGTGTGCTGATGGCCGCGCGCGAACACCGTTACCGCATCACGCTGGAACACCTCGCCACGCCGCGCGAGGACATGGAGCGGCATGCGCCGCTGGTGTTCGAGGACGGCAACCACGACGACATCTTCCGCATCGTCGACCTGCAGCGGCGCAGCGGCCGCTTCGCCAGCGACGACGAAGCCGCGGCCTTCGCGCTTGGGCTGAAGTTGCTCAGCGAGGCGGTTCTGCGTAATCGCGAAGACCCACTGCTGCAACAGCTGAAGGCGCCGATCGGCGATTTCATCCGCCAGCTCAAGGCGGCCGGTGCGAACAGGTCGGATGCGTAAAGAAACGAAGGCCACCATGCGTGGCCTTCGCCCTTTGGCGGATGTGATGTGCGCTCAGCGCGGCGCGGTGCCGGTGACGTCCGGGCCTTCCTGCCCGAGCCACCGGTAGATCACGCCGCCCAGCAGGCCACCGGCAATCGGTGCCACCCAGAACAGCCAAAGTTGCGACATTGCCGTGGCGCCGGCGAACACGCCCACGCCCGTCGAACGCGCCGGATTCACCGAGGTGTTGGTCACCGGGATGCTGATCAGGTGGATCAGGGTCAGCGCGAGGCCGATGGCCAGCGGCGCGAAGCCGACGGGCGCCTTGGTGTGCGTGGCGCCCAGGATCACCACCAGGAACATCGCCGTCATGACGATCTCGCACAGGAACGCGGCGTTGATGCCGTAGCCGCCCGGCGAATGCGCGCCATAGCCGTTGCTGGCGAACGCACCGGGTGCGTCGGGATTGATCATGAAGCCGGACGCGCCGCTGGCGATGTGCAGCAGGATGAAACCGGCGAGCAGGCCGCCCAGCACCTGCGCGATCACGTACGGCACCAGGTCGCGCGCGGGGAATCGCCCTCCGGCCCACAGGCCGAAGCTCACCGCCGGATTGAAGTGCGCGCCCGAGATGTGGCCCAGCGCGTACGCACCGGTGACGACGGTGAGGCCGAAGGCCAGCGACACACCCAGCAGCCCGATGCCGAGCGGGTTGCCGTCGCCGCCGAAATTGGCCGCGAGTACCGCACTGCCGCAACCGCCCAGAACGAGCCAGAACGTGCCGATGAACTCGGCCGCGAGACGCTTGATCATGCTGCCTCCTCTTCTTCCTTGCGAAGTTGACGGATCAGCTCGGGCCGTACTGCCAACCACCGCCCGAGCGGCGCTGTTGCAGTCTGCATGGCCCTGCCCGACGGCAGGGTCCGGCCCATCATAGGCGTGCCGGCGGCGGATGGAACCCTCGCACGCGGCATCGGCGCCCTGCATGAGGCAGGGCGACAGGTCTCCGGACCGGCGTCCGGAATTACTTGCTGCTCAGTCGGGTGCTGGGAAAGCGGATGGACTGCGCCTCGCTGATCGTGGCGCCCAGCTGCTGCGGTTCGGCCTGCAGCCAGATGTGGGCGACCCTGCCATCGGCCAGTTCCATCAGGGTTTCGCGCACTTCCAGGTTCGGACGCGTCGCGAGCTCGCCCTTGTACCAGTACATCTGCTGGCCATCGATCACGCCGGCTTCGGCGCGGTTGCCGCGCTTGGGCTCGAACGGCGACTTGCGTGCGATGTACAGCCCGAACGCTTCCGAGCCGTCCGCGCGCAGGGCGCGGCAGAAGTCGGAATCGCCGCTGCTGCGGTATTCCCAGGTGAGGCCCGACGTTGCGGGCATCTGCGGACAATTCCCCTGGTCCTGCGCCTGCGCGCTCGCCATGCCCAGCCCGGCGAGCACCAGCAGGGCGGACCCACGCCATGCGGTCGTGTTCACGACTTACCCCCTGTGATTGTTGCGAAACACCCCTTCGTTCAACGCTGTTGCGCTTCAAACGCGATCGGCGAACCGTGATCGATTCGCACGATCAGGTCCGAACATAGTCCAGAAAACGGCACTTGACAAATAACCAAACTTAATAGGCGAAAAGCCCGGCTTATACGTCCGGGCCACCGATCGGCCTGGCTTATGTCAGCGCTCGGGCAGGGGGATGAACTCGTCGTCGCCCGGTACCTTGCCGAAGCGTCCGTCCAGCCAGTCCTGCTTGGCCTGCTCGATCCGGTCCTTCGAGCTGGAGACGAAGTTCCACCACAGGTGACGCGGGCCATCCAGCGGCTCGCCGCCCAGCAGCATCGCCTTGACCGGCGTGCGGGCCCGCAGCTTGGGTCGGGTGCCGGCGTCCAGCACCACCAGGTGCATGGCCGGGATGTCCGCGCCGTCCAGTTGCGCATCACCCTCGAGAACGTAAAGGGCCCGCTGCGGATGACTGTCGTCAAGCGCGAGCTCCGCGTCGGCGTCCAGGTCGATGGCCACGTACAGCGTGTCGGCGTACACGCGCACCGGCGATTCCTCGCCGTAGCCGCGACCGGCCACCACGCGCAGCCAGCTGCCGTCGCGGCGCTGTTGCGGCAGCGTGGCCGCGGGGTGGTGGAAGAAGCCCGGCTCGGCTTCCTCGTCGCTGCGCGGCAGTGCGACCCAGGTCTGCATGCCATGCAGCGGGTGTTCGTGTTCGCGCAGCGTGGTGGGCGTGCGCTCGGAATGGGCGATGCCGCGACCGGCGGTCATCCAGTTCACGTCGCCGGGATTGATGTCCTGCAGGCTGCCCAGCGTGTCGCGATGCGTGATGGAGCCCGACCACAGGAAGGTCACCGTCGCCAGGCCGATGTGCGGATGCGGGCGCACGTCGATGCCGCGGCCAGGCTCGAACACCGCAGGGCCCATGTGGTCGACGAACACGAACGGTCCGACCGAGCGCGCCTGGATGCTCGGCACGGCGCGGCGCACCTGGAAGCCTCCGAGGTCGTGTACGCGCGGGGAGACGATGACGGTCATGGCAGGTTCCTCGACGATGAAGTGGCCAGCGTCGCACGTCGCAGTTGCAACGGCATGCACGACGGTGCTGTCGCGGGCAATGATGATTCCCGGTCTTTGACTCTAGCGCTTGTCGATGAGCAGCGTGGCGGCCGGCGCACCGCCAAACGCCAGGTCGACCAGCGTGATGTGCAGGTCGCCGTCGTCCAGCGACGAGGCGGAGGCGAGCAGCACCAGATCGCGTGCCACACCCGCACGTTCCATGCGCAGGTGCACCTGCGCATCGCCGGCTTGGATGCACTGTACCTGCGGCGGGCAGCGCGAATCGTTGCGTGTGCCCACGTACTGCAGGCGGGTGCGGTCGGGCAGGGTGATGCTTTCGCCCGGCCTCAATGCCGACTGCACCGGCCACGACGTGGCGGGCGCGCTGGCACAGGCGGCCAGCAGCAGCGAAGACAGCGCGACGAAAACGGCTCTGGCATTCATGAAGCGTTCGCTGGAAGGTGCGGGCACGCAGTCTAGCGAGCCGCGCGCGTGAACGGCCGTTGCGCATCGCGTGGCTAGAATCGGACGACGTCCCACGCCGGATCGACATGACCAGAAAACTGCGTTGGGTGGCCTCCGCACTGCTGGTCCTGCTGGCAGCGTCGCTGCTCTCTGTTTACAGCTACGGCCGCTTCGCCGAGCGCGCCCGCGGCCCAACCACCTTGTCGATTCCGGCCGATCGCATCGAGACGCCGCTCGACCGGGCGATCGCCCCGCTGACCCAGGCGCGGCCGGGACACGCGGGACTGTCGCTGATCGCCGACAACCTCGATGCCTTCACCATCCGCGCGGTAACCGCGCGTACCGCCGGGCGCAGCCTGGACCTGCAGTACTACATCTGGAAGCCCGACCTCACCGGCAACCTCATCGTGCACGAGGTGCTGCGCGCGGCCGATCGCGGCGTGCGCGTGCGCCTGCTGCTGGACGACCTGAACTCGCACGCCAAGGACTCGGTGCTGGCCGCGCTGGATCGGCACCCGAACATCGAAGTGCGCATGTTCAATCCCTCGCTCAGCCGCGAGTCGTATTTCCTGCGCGGCATCGAACTGCTGCTGCGCGGATTCAGCCTGAACCGGCGCATGCACAACAAGGCCTGGATTGCCGACGGCCGCGTGGCGGTGGTGGGTGGGCGCAACATCGGCGACGAGTACTTCGGTGCGGCGCAGGCGTCGAACTTCCTGGATGCCGACCTGGCGGTGGTCGGGCCGCCAGTGCAGGAAACCGCGCGCATCTTCGACGCATTCTGGAACAGCCGCTCCGCGATTCCACTGTCGGAACTGGTGGAGAGCGACGAACTGTCGCTGCAACGGCTGCGTCGCGTCGGCGCGCTGGAGTACCGCTCGGAAGATGCCGAGCCCTACGGCGAACAACTGGCGCGCTCGCCTTCGGTGCAGGCGCTGTTGCGCGGCAGCCGGGCGCTGCGCTGGACGCCCGACGCACACGTGTACTCCGATCCGCCCGAGAAAGCCGAAGGCGCGCCCCGGCGCGACTGGCTGATCGATGCGCTGCTGCCCGCGACCACGCAGGCCAAGCGCGAGCTGTTCATCAGCTCGCCGTATTTCGTCCCGGGCGATGCCGGCGTGGCCGCACTGCTGCGGCTGCGCGACCGTGGCGTGCACGTGAGCGTGCTCACCAACTCGCTGGCGGCCACGGATGTCGCGGCTGTGCATGGCGGTTACGCGCCCTACCGGGTGCCGCTGCTGGAGGGCGGTGTGGAACTGTACGAACTGATGTCGCGCGGGCCGCGCGGAGGCAAGGGCGGCAGCGGCCTGCTGGGTTCCTCGTCCAGCGAAGCGAGCCTGCACACCAAGGCGTTCATGGTGGACGGCGACGTCGGCTTCGTCGGCTCGGTGAACTTCGACCCGCGATCGATCAATCTCAATACCGAGATGGGCATCCTCTTCACCGATCCGCAGCTCACCGACGAGCTGATGCGCATCTATGCGTGGAAGGTCGGCGAGGACAGCAGCTACCGGCTGTGGCTGGAGAACGGCAAGCTGCGCTGGGAGGACGGTTCGGCGAAACCGCCACGCGTGTGGACGCATGAACCGGCTGCCAGCTGGAGCCGGCGCGCGATGGCGAAAGTGGTGTCGTGGCTGCCGGTGGAGTCGCAGCTGTAGCGGCAGCCCTACCCGCACTCGTCAGTGTTGCTTCGCTTCCTGCAGCGCAGCGCTTCCATCGGCCGCGATGTGCACCGTGGTAAAGCGGTCGTACTCGGCCTCGCTCATCGGCGCGACCTCGCAGCGGCACAGTGCCGCGGCGATGCCGGGGATGGTGTTGCTGTGGCCGACCACCAGCACGGTCTGGCCACCGTGCCGGGATTGCAGTTGCGTGCCGAAGTCGTCGGCGGGCTGTTTCGCGTCGTAGGTGATCAGCGGCAGGCCGTGTTCCTGTGCCGTCGGCGTCGCCGTCTGCCGGGTGCGCTTGAACGGCGTCGTGTACACGGCGGTGATTGGCGAAGTGGACAGCCGCGTTGCCAGCGCCTGCGCACGCATACGGCCCGCTTCGGTCAGCGGCGGGTCGTCCGAGCCGTCCGCCACCTTCTCCGCGTGCCGCACCAGGATGAAGGTCATGGCGCCATCAGCTTGGACACGAGTGGCCTCGGGCGCCGCAGCGTGAGGCGCCGGCGAGGACGCGCAGCCCAGCAGCAGAAAGGGAAGCAGGAAGGCGAGCGGCTTGTTCATGCCGCCCACCTTAGCCGAGCTCACGCCGCGGGCTGAAGTGCCGTGAGGATGCCGCGTGCGGCGAGGATGCGCGACGACGCATCGGGCAGGTCCAGCGTCATGCGCAGCTTGTCGGGGCCGTCCATGCGGTACAGCTTCGGCTGGCCCTGGATGAGCCGGATGATCGCCATCGGGTCCACGTTGGGCTTTTCGATGAACTGCACGCGCCCGCCCTTTTCGCCAAGGTCGAGCTTGCGGATGCCCAGCTCCGTCGCGCGCTGCTTCAGTTCCGCCACCGCAAACAGATGCTTGGCGGGATCCGGCAGCAGGCCGAAGCGGTCGATCATCTCCACCTGTAGTTCGCGCAGTTCCTCCACGTCGCGCGCGCCGCTGATGCGCTTGTACAGCGTCAGGCGCGTGTGCACGTCGGGCAGGTAGTCCTCCGGGATCAGCGAGGGCACGTGCAGCTCCACCTCGGCGCCGCGCGCGGCGTGGCCGTCGACGTCGGGGAGCTCGCCGCGCTTGATCGAACGCACCGCGCGTTCCAGCAACTCGGTGTACAGGCTGAAACCGACTTCCGCCATCTGGCCGCTCTGCTCCTCGCCCAGCAGTTCGCCGGCGCCACGGATTTCAAGGTCGTGCGTGGCCAGGGTGAAACCGGCACCGAGCTCGTCCATCGCCGCGATCGCGTCCAGGCGCTTGCGCGCATCGTCGGTCATCGCCTTGCGGTCCGGCACGACGAGGTACGCGTACGCGCGATGGTGCGAACGGCCGACGCGGCCGCGCAGCTGGTGCAGCTGCGCCAGGCCGAAGCGGTCGGCGCGGTGGATGATGATGGTGTTGGCGTTGGGGATGTCGATGCCCGACTCGATGATCGTGGTCGACAGCAGCACGTTGAACCGCTGCTTGTGGAAGTCGAGCATCACTCGTTCGAGTTCGCGCTCGGGCATCTGCCCATGCGCCACGCCGATGCGCGCCTCGGGCACGAGTTCCTCGAGCTGGCGCTGCATGCGGCCGATGCTCTCCACGTCGTTGTGCAGGAAGTACACCTGGCCGCCGCGCGAAAGCTCGCGCTGGAAGGCCTCGCGCAGTTGCATGTCGTCCCACGGCACCACGAAGGTCTGCACGGCCAGGCGATGCGCGGGCGGGGTGGCGATGATCGACAGGTCGCGCAGTCCCGCCATCGCCATGTTGAGAGTGCGCGGAATCGGCGTGGCGGTCAGCGTCAGCAGGTGCACGTTGGCACGCAGCGCCTTCAGTGCTTCCTTCTGGCGCACGCCGAAGCGTTGCTCCTCGTCCACGATCACCGCGCCCAGATCCTTGAAGCGCACGTCGGGCTGCAGCAGCCGATGCGTGCCGACGATCACGTCGATCTTGCCTTCGGACACCTTGGCCAGCTCAACCTCGATCTCCTTCTTGGTCTTGAAGCGCGACAGCACTTCCACGCGGATCGGCCAGTCGGCGAAGCGGTCGCGGAAATTGCGGTAATGCTGCTCGGCCAGCAGCGTGGTCGGCACCAGCACCGCCACCTGCTTGCCACCCATGGCGGTGACGAATGCCGCGCGCACGGCGACCTCGGTCTTGCCGAAGCCGACGTCGCCGCACACCACGCGGTCCATCGGCTGGCTGGAGGCCAGGTCGCGGATGACCGCTTCGATGGCGGAGTGCTGGTCGGGCGTTTCCTCGAACGGGAACGCCGCGGCGAACGGTTCGTACGCCGCGCGGTCCAGGTCGATCGCAAGCCCCGCGCGCGCCTGCCGCTTGGCCTGGATCTCCAGCAGCTCGGCCGCCACGTCGCGGACTTTTTCGGCCGCCTTGCGCTTAGCCTTGGTCCACTGCTCGCCGCCGAGCGAATGCAGCGGCGCGGTTTCTTCGCTGGCGCCCGAATAGCGGTTGATCAGGTGCAGCTGCGCGACCGGAACGTACAGGCGGTCGCCCTTGGCGTACTCGATCTCCAGGTATTCGGCCGGCATGCCGCCGGCTTCCAGCGTGACCAGCCCGCGATAACGGCCGACACCGTGGTCTTCGTGGACGATGGGCGCGCCTTCGGTCAGTTCGCCTAGATCCTTGATGATGGCCTCTGGCTCGCGCCCGACCCGGCGGCGGCGACGCGGCTGGCTGGCGCGCTCGGGGAACAGCTGGCGTTCGGTGAGCACGGCCAGTGCCGGCTCGGTGATCGCGAAACCGTCCTCCAGCGGTGCCACCGCGATGGCGAACTTCTCGTCGGAGGCGGCGAACGCCGGCCACTGCGCCAGCACCACGGGGCGCAGTTCCGCAGCCTGCAGCAGTTCGAGCAATGCCTCGCGCCGGCCCGGCGAATCGGCGGCGACCAGCACCCGTCCCGGATAGCTGCGCAGGAACGCCTTCAGCGCATCGCCGGGGGCCTGGTCGCGCGCCGCGATGGGCAACGCGGGTGCGGGCTGGTCGCCCAGTGTTGTGGCGCGCTCGCGCTGTGCATGCCCTTCGCCACAGACCTCGACGCGAAACCCCTGGTTGAGGCGCTCGCGCAGCGCGTCCGGCGACAGGTACAGCGTTTCGGGCGGCAGCAGCGGGCGTTCGATGTCGTGGCGCCGCTGTTCGTAGCGCTCGCCGGTGTGGGCCCAGAACTGGTCGGCGGCTTCCATTGCGCCATCGGCGATCACCGGCAGCGCGTCCTTCGACAGATAGTCGAACAGCGTCGCGGTGCTGTCGAAGAACAGCGGCAGGTAGTACTCGATGCCCGGCGGTGCGTGGCCGGCCTTCAGGTCCTGATAGAGGGCGCTGCGTCGCGTGTCCAGGTCGAAGCGTTCGCGCAGCGCATCGAGTGCGCGCTTGAGCGAAGCATCGTCCAGCGGCACCTCGCGGCCCGGCAGCAGGTGCACCGCGTCGATCCGTTCGAGCGAGCGCTGCGATTCCGGATCGAACGCGCGAATGGTCTCGATCTCGTCGTCCAGCAGCTCCACGCGGAACGGCTGGTCGGCGCCCATCGGGTATACGTCGAGCAGGCCGCCGCGCACGGCGAAGTCGCCCGGATCCAGCACCTGCGGTACGTGGCGGTAACCGGCCGACTCCAGTCGGCGTTTTTCCGCGTCCAGGTCCAGCCGCTGGCCGACCTTCACGTCGAAGCTGCCGCCGACGACGTGCTTCAGCGGTGCCAGTCGCTGCAGCAGCGTCTGCACCGGCACGATCACGATGCCGCGCTTGAGCGTGGGCAGCCGGTGCAGCGCGGCCAGGCGCTGACTGACGATGTCCGGGTGCGGACTGAAGACGTCGTAGGGCAGGGTCTCCCAGTCCGGGAACGCGACCACCGGCAACGAGTCCGCGCCCAGCAACGTATGCAGGTCGGATTCCAGCTGGTGGGCGCCGTGGTTATCGCGGGCCACGACCAGCAGCGGCGCGTCGTGCGCGTTCGCGGCCTGTGCGATATGGAAAGCCAGCGCCGACGGCGATGCTGGCGCGCGCCACCAGGCGCGCTGCTGGCCGGCGCGGGGCAGGGGAGGCGTGGAGAAGGCGGACTTCGGCATTCGACAGACCCAGATGTATCGCGCGGCCGGGCCACGCTCAAAACGAAGGCAGCGCCGGCGGCCATCGGGGGCCCCCAGCGCAAGAGGCGTGCATTTTACGGGATGGCCATGAACGCGCGGTCGCAGATCGCAGCGTTGCGCTGGCAGCGCCAAACATCGCTTGCAATTAGATAGCGCGCTATGTAAATTGCCGTCCCATGAAGAGCAAGTCCACCAAGGCCCGGAGCCTGCTGCAGCTCGACGAGCAGCTGTGTTTCGCGCTGTATTCGACCGGGCTGGCGCTCAACAAGGTGTACCGCCGCCTGCTGGCGCCGCTGGGGCTGACCTACCCGCAGTACCTGGCCATGCTGGTGCTGTGGGAAAACGATGGCCTCACCGTGTCGGAAATCGGCGAGCGGCTGTTCCTCGACTCGGCCACGCTGACGCCCCTGCTGAAGCGGCTGGAAGCCTCAGGCCTGCTGACGCGGACCCGCGCCAGCCAGGACGAGCGGCAGGTAGTCGTGGAACTCACCGCGGAAGGGCGTGCGCTCAAGGCCAAGGCGCGCGCGATCCCGTCCGAGCTGTTCTGCGCGGCCGAATGCACGCCGGACGAACTGGCCTCGCTGAAGCAGCAACTGGAATCGCTGCGCGAAAGCCTGGGCCGCAACGCCTGAGCATCGCCTGCATCACCCAGTCCCCTCAATCGCGACAAATAAATAGCGCGCTATTTAATAGCAAGCTTGTAACGAAGCAGTCGGAAGTTCCACTCAATCCCCAACCCCCAACAGGAGTTCTGCCAATGTCCCTCGATCAGGTTCTCTACACCGCCCACGCCAGCGCCACCGGTGGCCGCGACGGCCGTGCCGTCTCGTCCGACAACGTCCTCGACGTCCGCCTCACCACGCCGCGCGAACTCGGCGGTGCCGGCGGCGAAGGCACCAACCCGGAGCAGCTGTTCGCGGCCGGCTACTCGGCCTGTTTCCTCGGCGCGCTGAAGTTCGTCGCCGGCAAGGAGAAGGTCGCCCTGCCTGCGGACGCACGCATCGACGGCAGCGTGGGCATCGGTCCGATCCCCGCCGGCTTCGGAATCCAGGTCGAGCTGAAGATCTCGCTGCCCGGAGTGCCGCGCGAACAGGCCGAAGCCCTGGTGCACAAGGCGCATCAGGTCTGTCCCTACTCCAACGCTACCCGCGGCAACATCGACGTCACCCTGACGGTGCTCTGACGCCGGAAGATGCGCGGCGCGGGCATCACGCCCGCGCCGCGCTTGCCCCCTCGCTACTCGGCGCTGACCGGGTCGATCACTGCGCTCACCTCGCTGACGCGATCGGCCGGAAAACCGCCGCGTTGCGCGTGCTCGCGGATCATCGCCTCGTTCGGCGCGATGTACACGCAATAGACCTTGTCGCCAGTGACATAGCTGTGCTGCCACTGGATCTGCGGACCCAGTTCGTCCAGCACCGTGCATGACTTCTGCGAGATGGCGCGCAGTTCCTGCGGGGACAATCGACCCGCGCCCGGGATCTCGCGTTCGATCACATAGCGGGGCATGTGCGCCTCCTCGGCTCAGGGCCGGGCTTCGAACACCAGGTTGAACGGCGTCTGCGTGGCGCGGCGGAACCGGCTGAACCCGGCTTCTTCCATCACCGAGCGCAGCCGCGCCTCGCCTGCCTGCGCACCGAGCGCCGGCCCGTTGCGCGCCAGCGACACCGGCACGCAGATCTGCGACGACGCGCCGTAGTACACGCGTCCGACCGGGTTGAGGTTGTCCTCCACGCGATCGCCGGCAAACGGCTCCACCAGCATGCAGGTGCCGTCGGGTTTCAGCGCCTGTCGCGCATGGCGCGCGGCGCCGACCGGGTCGCCCATGTCGTGCAGGCAGTCGAAGAAGCAGATCAGGTCGAAGTGGTGGCCGCTGTAACCGGTGGCGTCCGCGGCCTCGAAGTACACGTTGTCCACGCCGGCCTGCTGCGCGCGTTCGCGCGCGGTCTCGATCGAGGCCTCGTGGTAGTCGTAGCCGATGAATGTCGACTTGGGAAACGCCTTGGCCATCAGCGTGGTGCTGGCGCCGTGGCCGCAGCCCACGTCGGCGACCTTGCCGCCCGCGCGCAGTTTTTCCAGAACGCCATCCAGCGCCGGCAGCCATTCGGTGATGAGGTGCGCGTTGTAGCCGGCGCGGAAGAAACGCTCGGTGCCGTGGAACAGACAGGCGTGGTGCTCGCCCCATTCCATGCCGCGGCCCGTGCGGAAGTTCTCCTTGGTCCGCTCCAGCGCGTGGAAGGTGGCCTCGACGATCGCGTACGCGCCGGGAAGGTCGACCGGGCCGCCGGGGTCGGCCAGGCACAGCGCCTGTTCCTCGCTCAGCGAATAGGTGTCGGTGCCGGGGTCGTACTGCACGTAACCGCCGGCGGCCTGGTTGCCCAGCCACTCGCGCACGTATCGTTCGTGCGTGCCGGTCTGCCGGGCGAGTTCCGCGGCGCCCATCGGTTTGCGCGCCAGTGCGCGGTACAGGCCCAGCTGGTCTCCCACCAGCATGAGGGTGGCGCTGATCGCCGCGCCCAGGTCGCCCACGGCGTGGCCGAGGAACTGGTTGAGGCGCTCTTGGTCGATGCTCATGGTCGCGTTCCGGAAGATGCCGTCCTTCCGTGGACACGCGCGGCGCCGCCTGCCGCAAAGCCCCCCTCAACAACTGGACGAACGTCGGGCCGGCCGGCTTCCGGCCACTCAGCGTTTGCCGTTCTTCAGTTCCAGCGCCACCCGCACCAGGCCGGGCGTGTCCGCCTGGACACGGCGTTCGAATCCCAGCGATTCGGCCAACGCGAGCATCGGCTGGTTGTGTTCGAACACGTCGCCGTACACGCATTCCAGCTTCTTGCCGCGCGCCCATTTCACCAGCCGGGTCATCAGGTACCGGCCCAGGCCCATGTGCGCCACGTAGTGGCTGACCAGGATGGCGAATTCGGCGTTGCGGCCAGTGTCGTCCACCGCGATGCGCGCCACCGCACCGATCAGGGCCTCGCCTGGCGGCAGCGGCTCGGCGGCGACCAGCGCGAACTCGGTCTTCGGATTGATGCGGGTCAGCCGGTCGGCCATGTCAGGGGTGAGTTCGCTCAGCGCAAACAGGAAGCGCTGGCGGACCTCGTCGGGACCGAGCAGGGGGAAACTGGCACGGATCGGCTCGGCGTCCTCGGGCCGGATCGGGCGAATCAATACCTCGCGCCCGTTGGGAAGGCGCATCCGTTCGTGCCAGGGCGGGAGTCGTTCGCGGGCGGCCATGGACCGATATTGGCACACTGCCCGTATTCACATTCTTCACGGGACGCAACGCCGATGGGCACGAAGGGATGGCAGGAGCAGGTGGCGCAATGGCCCGGCGTGGAGTCGTCGGTGAAGTGGGGCGACAACCTGGTCTTCACGGTCGCGGGCAAGATGTTCTGCGCGACCCGCCTCGACGGTCCCGGCCAAGGCAGCCTCAGCTTCAAGGTCGAGGACGACCGCTTCCTGGAGCTGACCGAGCGGCCGGGCTTCATCCCGGCGCCGTACCTCGCACGTGCCCACTGGGTCCAGGTCGAACGCCCGGACCGCCTGCCCAAGGCGGAACTGCACGCCTTGCTGCGCCGCAGTTACGAGCTGGTGCGCCTGAAGCTGCCGAAAAAACACCAGCGCGAGTTGGCGGACTGAGCCGCGCACACGGCGCGTGCACATTCCGGTCGCATCGGCCGACGCCGTGCCGGTGTAGACTCGCCGCCGTTTTGCACAACACCAACTTTAAGGACGAACGCATGGCAGGTGGTGGTGATTCGACCCGCGCGATCTTCTTCGCCCTGGGCGCCAATTTCGCGATCGCGGTGGCCAAGGGCGTGGCCGCGTTCTTCACCGGCTCCAGTGCGATGCTGGCCGAGACCGTCCACTCGCTGGCCGACTGCGGCAACCAGCTGCTGCTCCTGCTGGGCATGCGCCAGGCCAAGGCGCCGCCATCGCCCGACTACCCGCTGGGTTACGGAAAGGCCATCTACTTCTGGTCGTTCCTGGTGGCGGTGATGCTGTTCACCGTCGGCGGCATGTTTTCGCTGTACGAGGGCATCCACAAACTGCAGCACCCCGAGCCGCTGCAGCAATGGTGGTGGGCGGCCGGCGTGCTGGTGTTCGGCATCATCGCCGAGTCGGTCTCGATGCGCGCCTGCCTGCAGGAGGTCAACAAGGCCCGCGGCAACCGCAGCCTGTGGCAATGGTTCCGCGAGAGCCGCCAGGCCGAACTGGTGGTGATCTTCGGCGAGGACCTGGCCGCGCTGCTGGGCCTGGTGTTCGCGCTCGTCGCAGTGCTGCTGGCCGTGTACACCGGCAACGCCCTGTGGGACGCCATCGGCACCATCGCGATCGGCGCGCTGCTGATCGTCGTGGCCGTCTTCGTGGCCATCGAAGTCAAGGCCATGCTGATCGGACAGAGTGTCGACCCGGCGCGACAGCAGCAGATGCGCGAGTTCCTGGAGTCGCGCCCGGAAATCGCCCGCGTGATCAGCCTGATCACGCTGCAGCTGGGCAACGAGGTGCTGGTGTCGGTGCAGGCGCAGATGCGCGAGGAGCACGGCGTGATCGGCCTGATCGACCAGATCAACGCGGTCGAGCGCGCGCTGAAGCAGAGCTTCCCGGAAGTGAAGTGGAGCTTCTTCGAGCCGGACCGCAAGCTGCTGGCGTAATGGCGACGTGCGTGCGGAGCCTGCACCGTTCGCCCGCATCGGCCAGTCACTTACCGTCCTAATGTCATCCCCGCGAAGGCGGGGATCCATGCATCAGGCGAGTCATGCCGCCCGGGAAGTCGGTGCGCACAGGTGGCGTCAGCCCTCGGGACCGGCAGTGAAAGCCGCCGGTACCTCGATCCGCCTCAAGAACACGCCGCGTTGGAAGCGGCGGGCTACGCCGCCCGCACCAGCCACTCCAGCCGCCCCGCAGCCCCCGGGCCTTCCCCCAGCACCTTCGCAAGCAGCGGCAGAGCGCCGGCGAGCGTCTGGTCCAGTTGCCACGGCGGGTTGAGGATCAACAGGCCGCTGCCGTTCATGCGCAGCGGTGAATCGTCGGCGCGTACCTGCAGCTCGGCGACCAGCGATGACTTGGCCGGCAGGGCCGCTGCACGCCGGTAGAAGGGCTGCAGCGAGCGGCGCAACTTGATCGGGTACCACAGCACGTAGGTTGCCTGCGGCCAGCGCGACAGGCTCTCGCGCAACGCGGACAGCGCGGTGTCGAATTCGTCCAGCTGCGCTTCGTACGGCGGATCGATCAGCACCAGCCCGCGGTTGTAGCGGGTTTCGCCGATGCGTGGCGGCAGCAGCGCCTTCATCGCGGGATAGCCGTCGCGTTCGTGCACGGCCACGCGTGGATCGCGCGCGAACACCGATTCCAGCACGCCGGCTTCTTCCGCCTGCAGCTCGCACACCGCGATGCGGTCCTGCTCGCGCAGCGCGTGCGCCAGCAGCCAGGGCGAACCCGGATAGGCGGCCACGCCGTGCTCGTTGCGGCAGGCCCGCACGGCGGTGAGGTAGCGGGTGATAGCCGGATGCCGAGGCGCTTCAGCCATCAGCCGGCCGATACCGCCCTCCGCCTCGCCGGTGCGCTGCGCGGAGTTGCTGTCCAGCGCATACAGGCCGCGGCCAGCGTGCGTATCCAGCGCGAACAGCGCGGCCGGCTTGGCGGTGAGCGTATCGCACAGCGCCAGTAGCGCGAGGTGCTTGAGCACGTCGGCGTGGTTGCCGGCATGGAAGACGTGGCGGTAGTTCATTCGTCGGGGCAGCGGGAACTCGGGATGGGGAATCCTACGCCCATGCCCGTATGCTCTGCCGATCCCGATGGTCGAACCCGCACCGATCCCATGCGCATCCTCCTGGTCGAAGACGAAACCGCCATCGCGCAGATCGTGCTGCACGCGCTGCAGGCGGACGGTTTCGAGGCGGTGCACTGCCTGACCGGCGGCGACGCGCTGTCCACGGCCCGGCAACGCGACTTCGACCTGGCCATCCTCGACGTCGGCCTTCCCGATATCGGCGGCTTCGCCCTGTGCCGCGAACTGCGTCGCCATCGCGACCTGCCCGTGATATTCCTCACCGCGCAGAACGCCGAAGCCGACCGCATCCTCGGCCTGGAGATCGGTGCGGACGACTACGTGACCAAGCCGTTCTCGCCGCGCGAACTGGTCGCGCGCGTGCGGGTGGTGCTGCGCCGGCTGCAGCATGCCGCCGCGGGCGCCGAGGGTGGTGCCGATGCAAGCGCCGGCTTCGTGCATGACGCCGAAGGCAGGCGCATCCGTTATCGCGGCCGCGCGCTGGACCTCACCCGCTACGAATACGGCCTGCTCGCCGCGCTGCTGCAACGCCCCGGCGCCGTGCTGTCGCGCGCGCAGCTGATGGACCGCGTGTGGGGAGATGCCCTCGAGAGCGGCGACCGCACCGTGGACACGCACATCAAGACGCTGCGCGCCAAGCTGCGCGACGTGGCGCCGGATCGCGACCCCATCCGTACGCATCGCGGCCTGGGGTATTCGCTGGAAACCGACGCATGAAGATTGGCCTGCGCATCTTTCTGGGGTATTTCGTCATCGTCGCGGTGGCCGGCCTGCTGCTGGCGCAGGTGTTCGTCGCCCAGGTAAAGCCCGGCGTGCGGCAGGCGATGGAAGACACGCTGGTCGACACCGCCAACGTGCTGGCCGAGCTGGCGACCGACGATCTGGTCAACGGGCGCATCAACCAGGGGGAGTTCGCACGCAGCGTGCGCGCGATGGCGCAGCGCGACTACGGCGCGAAGATCTGGGGCTTCGGCAAGCGTTCCTCGCAGTACCGCATCTACGTGACGGACGCGCGCGGCATCGTGGTGTTCGACAGCTCCGGGCGCGATGTCGGCAAGGATTACTCACGCTGGAACGACGTGTACCTGACGCTGCGCGGCCGCTACGGTGCGCGCTCGACGCGCAGCGAGTACGCCGATCCGGACTCCACCGTGATGCACGTGGCCGCGCCGATCCACGACGGGCAGGGCCGCATCATCGGCGTGCTCACCGTGGCCAAGCCCAATCGCGCCATCGCGCCCTTCATCGAGCGCAGCCAGCGCGTGGTGCTGCGCTGGGGTGCGGTGCTGCTGGGCGTGTCGCTGCTGATCGGCCTGGTCGCCGCGTGGTGGCTGTCGCGCCAGTTGGGTGCGTTGCGCACGTATGCGAACGCCGTGACCGCGGGCGAGCGCGCCAGCCTGCCGCGGACGGCCGGCGAGTTCGGCGAACTCGGTCAGGCGCTGGAAACCATGCGCACTCGCCTGGAAGGCAAGCAGTACGTCGAGCATTACGTGCACACGCTGACACACGAGATGAAGAGCCCGCTTGCCGCGATCCGCGGCAGCGCGGAACTGCTGGAGGGCCCGCTGGACGACGCCGACCGGGCGCGCTTCGTCGGCAATATCCGCGCGCAGAGCGAACGCCTGGCGCAGATGATCGACAAGATGCTGGCGCTGGCCGCTGTCGAACACCGCCAGCGCCTGGAAAACCCCGAGCCGTTGCAACTGGCGGACATGGTTGACGACGCCGCGGCGCAGTGCGCCACGCGCCTCGCCCAGGCCGGTATCACGCTGGAGGTGCACAGCGAGGACCTTCCGCCGGTGATGGGCGATGCGTTCCTGCTGCGCCAGGCGGTGGTCAACCTGATCGAGAACGCCATCGACTTCGCGCCTGCGGGCAGTCGCATCGAAGTGACGGTGCAGCGCGACGGCGAGCGCCAGCGCGTGCAGGTAAGCGATCGCGGCCCGGGGATTCCCGACTATGCAGTGGGGCGCGTATTCGAGCGCTTCTATTCGCTGCCGCGACCGGACAACGGTAGCCGCAGCAGTGGGCTCGGGCTGTGCTTCGTCGCAGAGGTCGCGACGCTGCATGGAGGCGAGGCGACGCTGGAGAACCGGGAAGGGGGCGGGGCGGTGGCGAGTCTGGTGGTGGGTGGAGCGGGCTGATTACGGGTGATCGTCACTGCCCGCGTGCTCGCGGTTGCGTCGGCTAGTGTTGGAGCATGCGCGTGCCGCGGGCCGCGTGCCGATGCGCCTCCGCGTTTTGCTCTCGGCTCGTCATTCCCGCGAATGCGAGCTCTGCTTTACTTCGGCGGCAGCCGAATATCCAGGGACTTTTCAAGCTTTCCGTCGTGCTCTGTGACGACGCATTTAGCTCGTCATCCCGGCGAATCCACTTGCCGTTGCCTTTGCTCGTCATCCCCGCGAAGGCGGGGATCCATGGACTTTTCACGCTTCACCGGTCGCCTGTGAGAACCGAAGAGCCAAAGCTTCCGTCTAAAGCCGGCCGGGTCACTTTTCTTTGCTGACCCAAAGTCCGACTGGATTCCCTTCGGTCAAACGTAACCCAAAGAAAGGGTCTTCCCCGACACAGCAATCCCACGGCCGGCAAGGGAGTCGGTGCCCCGCAAGTCGGCATCCATGCCTCCTTGCTCAGCGCCGCACATCCATGTGCGGCGCCCTCCGGGTCTAGAGATGTGATTGGCTGTTCAACAGCAACAGCAACAGCAACAGCAACAGCGACAGAGATATCGACAGAGGCAGCGAAAGAGACAGCGAAAGAGACAGCGAAGAGACAGCAATGACTAACGACAGCGTGGCTTGAGCTGTTGAACCTGCTGTTGCACTTGCTCATCCGGCGACTTGAGCGAGCCGAGCACCGGAGCCTTCCAAGGACACCGTGGTGCGTGTTCACGGGCATCGGGATACCTTCGGAAGGCGGAACGTCAGGCTCTCTGCCGTCATTCCCGCGAAGGCGGGAATCCATCGCGCAGGCGTATCACGTCTACCAGCAGCGGTTTCCGTGCGTCAACGTGTGCGCTTCATCCGAAGGCCGGGAGAAACCGCTAAAGCGTCGTTGCCAATTGCATCCGGGAAAGCGTAGAAAGTCCCTGGATTCCCGCTTTCGCGGGAATGACGAGCCTTGGGGCAGCCGTTTCATGCTTTCCCTTGAGGACAGATGGCGCCCGCGCTTTGGTCGTCATTCCCTTCGGTGGACAGCAGGTGCCGCGCATCCGCGTGAGCTCTTCATCTGCATCGTCATGACCAAGACTAAAAGCGCGATTGCAATCACATCAGGGAAAGCGCTAAGAGTCCCTGGATCCCCGCCTTCGGGGATGACGTATGTGGAAGCGGAAAGGTTGCGGCTTTGCGGCCATATAACCAGCAGCATCTCGTGCGAGCACTCCATGCCTCGGGGCGCGCCACTTCACCCTCGCTTCACCGTCCCGCCATCGTCCGCGCACGGACGGCGCCGATGCTGCGTCCAGTCCCATAGATGGAGCTGGACCATGCGGTTGTTCCTGAAGATCGGTTTCGTCATTGCAATGACGGTCGCTATCCTGATTCCCCTGTTGATGATCCGTGGCGTCATCCACGACCGGCAGCAGTACCGCGCGCAGGCGGTGGCCGACATCTCGCGCAGCTACGCCGGTGCGCAGGCGTTCGCGGGGCCGGTGCTGGTGGTGCCGTACACCGAGCGTGTGGAAGTGGAGGAAACCGACGCGCACAACGTGGTGCGCAAGGTCTGGCGCGACAAGACGCACTACTGGACGTTCTTCCCCACCGCGCTGGACGTGCGCGGGCCGATGCGGCCTTCCACGCGCAAGCGCGGACTGCACGAGGTGCGCGTGTACGAATGGCAGGGCCGGGCGCAGGCGCGCTTCGAGGCGAAGATCCCGGCCGACGGACCCGCCGACCGGCGCGTCGGCCAGCCGTGGCTCGCCTATGCCATCGCCGACGTGCGCGGCCTGCGTGCGGCGCCCCGGCTGCAGGTGAACGGTCGCGAGATGGCGCTGGAGGAAGGCCTGGGCAGTCGTGACGGCTCCGGACTGCATGTGCGCCTGGATGCGCCGTCGCCCGGTCAGTCGCTGGTCCTCGACACCGAACTCGACCTGCTGCTCGGCGGCACCGAGTCGCTGGCGCTGGTGCCGCTGGGCAAGAGCAACCGCTTCCATCTGGAATCGAGCTGGCTGCATCCGAGTTTCGGCGGCACCTCGCCGCGGCACGACGTGGGCGCGCGCGGCTTCCGTGCCGACTGGGAGATCGCGTCGGTGGCCAGCAACGCGCAGCAGCAGTTCATCGAAGGCGAGTCGCTGCCGCGCATGGCCGACGGCGTGGCGCAGATGGCCGGCATCGACGCGGTGGGCGTGTCGCTGATCGATCCGGTCAACATCTACACGCAGGCCGATCGCGCGACCAAGTACGGCCTGCTGTTCGTGCTGCTCACCTTCGTCGGCTTCTTCATCTTCGAGCTGATCAAGCAATTGCCGATCCACCCGATCCAGTACGGCCTGGTCGGCCTGGCACTGGCGATCTTCTTCCTGTTGCTCGTCAGCCTGAGCGAGCACTTCCCGTTCCTGTACGCGTACCTCGCGGCCAGCGCGGCGTGCATCGGCCTGCTGGGCTTCTACCTGAGCGCGGTGCTGCGCAGCGTCGGGCGCGGCCTGGGCTTCGCGGGCATGCTCGCCACGCTGTACGCGGCGCTGTACGGCCTGCTGGTGTCGGAGGACAACGCGCTGGTGCTGGGCGCTGGCCTGCTGTTCCTGGTGCTTGCGGTGATCATGGTGGTGACGCGCAAGGTCGACTGGTACCAGCTGGCCGGTCATCGCCCTGCGGCGCGTCTGGCTTGAGTGAATGCGGCCGCCGGAGCGATCCGGCGGCCGCTTGCGCACGTCGCGACCTCATCCGACCCGGGGCCACTACCATGTACGTCATGGACGTTCCTTCCGCCGAAACCACCCGCCCGCTCGACGTGCGCTGCTTCACCGGGGCCGCCATCGAACCCTGGCTCGACGACCTGGCCGCGCTGCGCATCGCCGTGTTCCGCGACTGGCCCTACCTGTACGACGGCGACGCGGAGTACGAAGCGCGTTACCTGGAGACGTATCTGCAGACGCCGCGCAGCATCGCGGTGCTGGCCTTCGACGATGGCCGCGTGGTCGGCGCATCCACTGGCCTGCCGCTGGCCGACGAGTCCGAGGCGTTCCTTGCGCCGTTCGCGGGGATCTCGATCGATCCGCAGGAAGTCTTCTACTGCGGCGAATCGGTGCTGCTTCCGCAGTATCGCGGCCGCGGCATCGGGCACCGGTTCTTCGACGAGCGCGAAGCGCATGCGCGCAGCTATGGCGAGTACGCGTGGACCGCATTCTGCGCGGTCGATCGCGATGATCGCCATCCACGCCGACCGGCCTTCCATCGCGGCAACGAGGCCTTCTGGCACAAGCGCGGCTACCGTCCGCGGCCCGAACTGCGCGCGCACCTGCCGTGGCGCGAAGTCGGCCAGCGCGGCGATGTCGACCACACCCTCACGTTCTGGCTGCGACCTCTGGAGCGCACCCGATGACTTCACAGATTGAATCCGCCGGCACATTGAAGGTGGCCGCGGCCAAGTATCCGATCGACGCGCCGGCCGATTTCGAGGCCTTCGCGCACAAGCAGGCGCATTGGCTGGACGAAGCGCATGCACTCGGCGCGCAGATGGCGGTGCTGCCGGAATATCTTTCGCTGGAGCTGGCAGCGACGTTCGATGTCGATGTGCGCGGCGACCTGCACGCCTCGCTGGCGGCGACGCAGCGTTACCACGGCGCATGGCTGGCCCTGTTCTCGCGCCTGGCGCGCGAGCGCGGCATGCACGTGGTGGCCGGTACCTTCCTGCTCGACAACAGGGGCGGCCGCTACCGCAACCGCAGTTACGTGTTCGCGCCCGACGGCAGCCACGTCTGGCAGGACAAGCTGCGCCTGACCGGTTTCGAGAAGGGCACCGGCGTGATCGAGTCAGGCGACGAACTGAAGGTGTTCGAGACCGGCGGCGTGCGCAGCGCGGTGTCGGTCTGCTACGACAGCGAGTTCCCGTTGCCCGTGCGTGCCCAGTGCGAGGCTGGCGCGCGATTGCTGGTCGTGCCCAGTTGCACCGACACCGAAGCCGGCGCCACCCGCGTGCGCGTGGGCTGCCTGGCACGCGCACTGGAGAACCGCTGCTTCGTCGCACAGTCGGTCACCGCGGGTGAGGCGCCGTGGAGTCCGGCGCTGGACGTCAACACCGGCGAGGCGGCGCTGATCGCGCCGATGGACGTGGGCCTGCCGCATGACGGCATGATCGTGCAGACCCGCGGCGACCAGCACTGGGCCGTCGCCACACTCGACTTCGCCGCGCTGGAAGCCAGCCGGGCACATGCGCAGGTGGCCAATGATCGCGATTGGGCGGCGCAGTATTTTCCGAGCGTGGCGAGGGCGAGGGTGGTGAGGGCGGCGTAGGTTTCACTGTGCGAGTCCGCTCACACTGACTTTTGCTCGTCATCCCGGCGAAAGCCGGGATCCATTTTGCTGTTGCTCTCGCTCGCCATCCCAGTGACGGTGGCCAGCGGTTTGCCCGTCATTCCCGCGAAAGCCGAAATCGATCTTGACGGCCTGTTTTGGCTTCCGAGGCGTCGAGGCGCTTAAGCCATGGACAGCAACCGCAACAGCGACAGCCGGGCCATGACTGTCGCTGTTGTCTTTGCTGCCGCTGCCCTTGAACAGCCCGCCACGTCCCAAGCCCCGGAGGGCAGCGCACAGGACGTGCGCTGCTGAGCGCGGAGGCAGGATGCCGACTCGCGAAAGGCACCTACTCCCTTTCCGGTCGTGGGATTGCTTCGTCGGGGAAGACCCTTTCTTTGGGTTACTTTTCTTTGGGTCAGCAAAGAAAAGTGACCCGGCCGGCTTTAGACGGACGGAAGCTTTGGCTGTTGTTTCTCATACGTAACCCGGCAAAGCGTGAAACGTCCTTGGATCCCCGCCTTCGCGGGGATGACGAGCGAAAAGCAACAGCTAAGTGGATCCCGGCCTTCGCCGAAAATGACGAAAAAGGCGCGCTCATCCGCGAGCCGACCATCCTTCGCCGGGTAAGGCCAAGGAGGTCTTGGCTGCGGCGCCTCGCAGTCGACGGACAACGCGCGAAGGGGCCTGATACCACTCATGACGAGGGATGACCATCGCCCTGGCGTTCAACGCCGCCGGTGTGCCCCCTCAGAACAACGACACCCCCGGCACCATCCACAGCGAGATCCCGGCAAGCGTTGTACCGATCGCCGTGGCCGCCAGCACATCGCTCGGATAGTGCAGCCCCAGCACCACGCGCGAGGCGGCGACGCTGGCCGTGAAGGGGATCAGCAGCCAGGCCAGTACGGGGTAGTGCGCCATCGCTACCAGGCTGAAGGCCACGGCGTGCAGGGTGTGGCCGGAGGGGAAGGAGAACTCGTCCAGGGGGGCGACCCAGGCGTGGATGCGCTGGTCGGACGCGAACGGGCGGGGGCGGCGGGTCCAGCGCTTGAGCAGCTTGTACAGCGTCAGCGCGATCACGCCGGTGGCCGCCAGGTGCGCGGAGGCGGCCAGCCCGTCCATGCCGTCCAGCGCGATCAGCGCGCCCATCAGCACGTACCAGAACACGCCGTCGCCCAGGCGGCTCACCACCGCGAAGTACGAGCGCGAGCGGCCGCGTTCGCCCCAACGGTTGACGCGCAGGCACCAGCCGGAGTCTCCGGCGATCAGTCGTTTCTGCAGGGAATGACGGTTCATGACGCCTCCCGTTCGGGTGTGCTCGATTCGATCAGGGCCGCTTCGCCGCGGCGGGCTCGCACAAGTTGCTGCAGCAGCGCGTCGAAATCGGCGGCCACCTGTTCCGGACGCAGGCCGGCCACCGCCTGCCGCGTCGCCATGCGCATCGCACTGCGGCTGAGGTCGTCGCCCGCGATGCGCGCGCAGGCGTCGACGAACGCCGCTTCGTCGCCGGCGGCGACCGCGGCGCCGTGGATGCCGTCGCGCAGGTACTCGCGCGCGGCGCCGTAATCGAAGGCGACAGTGGGCACGCCGCTCGACAGCGCTTCCAGCGTGACGTTGCCGAAGGTCTCGCTGAGGCTGGGGAACACGAACAGGTCGCCACTGGCGAAATGGCGCGCCAGTTCTTCGCCGCGCTGCATGCCGCAGAAGACGAAGCCGGGGTTTTCCTGCTGCAGCCGCGCACGCGCCGGGCCGTCGCCGACCCAGACGAAGCGCGCCTGCGGCCGCACCTGCTGCAGGGCGCGGAATGCGCGCACTGCCAGGTCGAGGTTCTTCTCGGCCGCGATGCGTCCCACGTAGATCGCCACCAGCGTCTGGTCGTCCGCGCCCCACTGCGTGCGCAGCGCGGCGTCGCGCCGCTGCGGATCGAAAAGGGCCGTGTCGACCGCGCGGGGCAGGCGGACCACGTTGTCGAAGCCCTGGGCCTGCAAGAACTCCATCAGCTCGCGCGTCGGCACCAGCGTCGCGTCGGCGCCGTTGTGGAAGCGGCGCATCCAGCCCAGCGCGATCGGGGTGAGAAAGCCCACGCCGTAGTCGCGCATGTATTCGTCGAAGCGCGTGTGGAAGCCGGTGGCTACCGCTATGCCGAGCCGGCGCGCGGCGCGCAGCGCGGACCAGCCCAGCGGACCCTCGGTCGCCACGTAGACGGCATCCGGGCGCGCCCGTTGCCACAGCCGCTGCAGAGCGCGGGTCGCCGGCAGGCCCAGTCTCAGTCCCGGGTAGCGGGGCAGCGGTGCGCCGCGCACGAGGTGCTCGTGCGGCTGGCCCGCGCCGTCATCATCCTGGCGCGGCCGGATGAGGCCGACCTCGTGGCCGCGTGCCCGAAGACCCTGTTCCAGGCCCTGCACGGTGAGGGCGACGCCGTTGATCTCGGGCGGATAGGTTTCGCTGACGATCGCGTAGCGCATGCACGGTTCCCGTGTTTGGGAAAGCCTGATGCACAGCGGTGAAACGTCGATGGCAGGCGCATGACGCGCGAATGACGCGGATCGCCGGGCGTGTGACTGAAAACGGTTACTCCGCTCTCCGGCCGTGAAGGATGCGTGTCATGAGGCCGGTGTCGCGGCCGCGTTAACGAATCCGTCCATAGAATGTCGCGTTTGCCGATCTGGCCCAAAGGAGTTTGCGTGCATCGACGGGAAGTGTTGCTGGCAGGTATGTCCTGGCCGTTGTTGTCGTTGCTGGGAAGCGGAAGTGCGCGGGCGTGGGCCCCGGCGGGCGGCTCCTCCGCCTTCGATGCGGAAACGGTTCCCAACCTCGCGAAGGCGCTGGCGTCGCGCGCCTACCAGCCGCAGGACAAGAAGCTGCCGGCCTCGCTGGAACGCATCGGCTACGACCAGTACCGCGGCATCCGCTTCAATCCCGAGCAGGCCCTGTGGCGCAAGGACGGCCTGCCGTTCCAGGCGCAGTTCTTCCATCGCGGCTTCTTCTTCCGCGACCGGGTGGACATGCACGAGGTGGCCGGCGGCAAGGCGACGCCCATCGTATACCGGCCCTCGCAGTTCACCTTCCAGGGCACGACTGCGCCCAGGGAGAACGACCTGGGCTTCGCGGGCTTCCGCCTGCATGCGCCAATCAACCGCCCGGAGTATTTCGACGAGGTGGTCGCCTTCCTCGGCGCCAGCTACTTCCGCGCAGTCGCCAAGGGACTGGCTTACGGCCTGTCGGCGCGCGGGCTGGCGCTGGGCACGGGCGGTCCGTCGGAAGAGTTCCCGGTGTTCCGCAGCTTCTGGCTGGAGCGCCCGGAGCGCGGAGCCAACCGCGTCACCGTGCACGCGCTGATGGACAGCCCCAGCGTCGCCGGCGCGTACCGGTTCGTGATCGCGCCGGGCGCCGAAACGCTGATCGACGTGTCGGCACGTCTATATCCGCGCGTGGCGCTGGATGCGGTGGGCATCGCACCGCTCACCAGCATGTTCCAGTTCGACACCAACGACCGCGTCGGCATCGACGACTATCGCAGCGCGGTGCACGACTCCGACGGCCTGGCGCTGGTCAACGGCCGCGGCGAGCAGATCTGGCGTCCGCTGCAGAATCCGTCGGTGATCCAGGAGAGCGGTTTCGAGGACGTGAACCCGCGCGGTTTCGGCCTGATGCAGCGCAAGCGCGCGTTCTCCGACTATGGCGACAGCGAGGCGCATTACGAGCGCCGCCCGAGCCTGTGGATCGAGCCGCAAGGCGAATGGGGCACCGGCGCGGTGCATCTGCTGGAACTGCCGACCGCGGACGAGTTCCACGACAACATCGTCGCGTTCTGGCGGCCCAAGCAGCCGCTCGCCGCGGGCGCCGAGCATCGTTTCGAATACCGCATGCACTGGTGCCAGACGCACTCGTGGCAACCGCAACTGGCGATCACCACGCGCACGCGCATCGGCGGCATCGCCATCGCGGGCGGCGGCACGGGCGGACGCGACGAGCGCGGCCGGCTGATCGTGATCGACTTCGCCGGCGGGCGCCTGGACGGACTGGGCGACGGCGCGCGCGTGCGCGCCGACGTGTCGGCATCGAAGGGCAAGGTGTCCAACGTCATCGCCCACCCGAACTCGGGCGCCGGCGGCTGGCGCCTGACCTTCGAACTGCAACCGGGCAGCGAGCGCAGCATCGAACTGCGCGCGGTACTCGGCGATGAGCGCGGTCCGCTCACCGAGACCTGGCTGTACCGGTGGACGCTGTGACCGGCGTCAGCACGCCTCCCGTGATGGAGGCCGGCAACGGCGCGATGCAGGCACGTCCGTGGCTGCCGGACGAGGCACCGTTGACCATGCCGGTGCAGACGCTGCGCGAGGGCGGGTTGAAGAACCCGCGGCTGCCGACCACGCCGCGTGCGATGGCGATGCGCCGTCTGGCGGTGATAGGCGGTGCGGCGCTGCTGACCTTCGTCGCGACCTACCAGATCTGGTGGGTGATGCGCGGCGGCGGCACCGACCTTCTGGAAGGCCTGCTGCTGGTGCTGTTCGTGGCCCTGTTCGCGTGGATCGCGCAGGCGTTCGTCAGCGCACTGGCAGGCTTCGTGCTGATCATCGGCCGGCATCGCGCGCGGCTGGGCGTGGACAAGGGGCCGTTGCCGACGCTGGGCACGCGCACGGCGCTGCTGATGCCCACCTACAACGAGGACCCCGAGCGCCTGCTCGCAGGCCTGCAGGCGATCTACGAATCGGTGCGAGCCACCGGGCAACTGGCGCAGTTCGATTTCTTCGTGCTCAGCGACACCACGCGGCCGAACATCCGGGCCGACGAGGAGCGTGCGTTCATCGCGCTGCGCGAGCGGCTGGGCGACGACGGGCATCTGTTCTACCGGTTGCGTGCGGACAACCGCGAACGCAAGGCCGGGAACATCGCCGAATGGGTGCGCCGCTTCGGCGGTGCGTACCCGCAGATGCTGATCCTGGACGCCGACAGCCTGATGACCGGCGAGACCATCGTGCGCCTGGCCGATGCGATGGAACGCCATCCGGATGTCGCGCTGATCCAGACGCTGCCGATGATCGTCAACGGCAACACGCTGTTCGCGCGCATGCAGCAGTTCGCCGGCCGCGTGTACGGGCCGGTGATCGCGCACGGCATTGCGTGGTGGCATGGCGCGGAGAGCAACTACTGGGGCCACAACGCCATCATCCGCACGCGCGCCTTCGCCGAGCAGGCGGGCCTGCCGGAGTTGCGCGGACCCAAGCCGTTCCGCGGCACCGTGCTGAGCCATGACTTCGTCGAGGCCGCGCTGCTGCGCCGCGGCGGCTGGGCGCTGCACATGGTGCCCAACCTCGGCGGCAGCTACGAGGAAGGTCCGCCGTCGCTCACCGACATGCTCATCCGCGATCGTCGCTGGTGCCAGGGCAACCTGCAGCACAGCGCCGTGCTGCCGGCCAGGGGCCTGCACTGGGTGAGCCGCTGGCACCTGATGATGGGCATCGGCCATTACTTCACTTCGCCCATGTGGGCGATGCTGATGCTGGTGGGCCTGGCGATCCCGCTCTACAAGGCCGGCCTGGGCTGGGAAAGCCTGACGCTGCCCGGGTTCTCGCCCGCGGCGTACTGGCGCGAGCAGGATCCGGAGCGCTTCATCTGGGTGTTCTTCCTGACCATGTCGGTGCTGCTGGCGCCGAAGTTCATGGGCTTCCTGACGCTGCTGTTCGACCGCGAGACGCGCCGCGGCTGCGGCGGCATCATCCGCGCGTTCGCGAGCATGGTGCTGGAGACATTGCTGGCCGCGTTGATGGCGCCCATCACCATGTACGTGCAGTCGCGCGGCGTGGCCGAGGTGCTGGCCGGCAAGGACTCGGGTTGGGATGCGCAACGCCGCGACGACGGCAGCCTGCCGCTGTCGAGCCTGGTCCGCAGTTACGGCGGCGTCACCGTGCTCGGCGTGATCGCTGGCGTCATGGCGTACCTGGTATCGCCCTCGCTGGCCGCATGGATGGCGCCGGTGATCCTGGGCCTGCTGCTGTCGATCCCGATCGTTGCGTTCACTTCGGCACGCGAGCCCGGACAGTGGTTGCGCCGGATGAAAATCTTCTCGATACCGGAAGAGCACACACCGCCGAAGGTGCTGGTGCGCGCGGCGGAGTTGCGCGCCCGGGTGCTGGCGCAGCAGAACGGGTAGGGCGCCCCACCGTGACGCAGTGCCGTCCGCACGAGGTGGACAGCACTGCAATGCCGGTCAGTACTTCGCGTCGAACGCGAAGATCGGCTTGCGCGACTTCCACAGTCCCCTGGTGAAGTCGGGGAACTCCAGCGTCCTGAAGCCTTCGGCGATCGACTGTTCGGACAGGGGCGTGATGGCGCTCCACGCGACAGCGTCGTAGATGTCGATCGGCATCGGCGCCTGCGCCTTCAGCGCTTCGACGAAGGCGTGTATGACGAAGTAATCCATGCCGCCGTGTCCGGCACCCGCGGCGTCCTGCGCGTACTTGCGCCACAGCGGATGGTCGAACTCGTCCTGGTAGGCCTGGAACGGCTCCCACTTGTGCGCCGGACTGCGGCCTTCGATGTGGATGGACTGGTTGAGATCCATCCACAGGCCGCGCGTGCCCTGCACGCGGAAGCCCAGCGAGTACGGCCGCGGCAGCGAGGTGTCATGCTGCAGGATGATCGTCTCGCCGTTCTCGCAGGCCAGCGTGGTGGTGACGATGTCGCCCAGCTTGAACTTCACCTGCGTGCTGGGATGCGTCGTGCCGCCGCTCTTGGCCACGACGTATTCGTGCAGGCCACGTGCCTTGCTGGCGAAACTGTTGAGGTGGGTGAAGCGGTTGCCGCGGTTGATGCCGGTGTACATCGCGCACGGGCCGATGCCGTGGCTCGGGTACAGTTCGCCGTTGCGATCGATGGAATGCTGCGTGCGCCAGCGCGCCTCCGACCAGGCCTTCGGGCCGAATTCCACGCCGCTGCCGTAGGGGTCGTCCGGATTGCCGGAGTTGAACTTCACCGCACGCAGGTCGTGCTGATAGCCACCCTGCAGGTGCACCAGTTCGCCGAACAGGCCGGCACGCACCATCTGCAATGCGGCCATCACGTCGCGCCGGTAGCAGACGTTCTCGAGCAGCATGTAGGGCGTGCCGGTACGCAACTGCGTTTCCAGCACGTTCCAGTGGTCCTGCAGGGTGATGCCGGCGACCACTTCGCAGCCGACCGGCACCTTGGCCTGCATCGCATCGATCGCCATCGGTGCGTGCCATTCCCACGGCGTGGCGATGATCACGCCGTCCAGTCCGCGCTGCTGCAGCAGTCGGCGATACGCATGCACGTCCCCATCGGCGCCGTAGGCCTTGGGCGCGGGCTTATCGGCCTTGGCGGCCATGTCCATCGCGCGGCCCAGCATGACCGGCTCGATGTCGCACAGCGCCACCACTTCCACGTCGTCGCGGCGCAGCAGTTCGCGCAGCAGCACCTGGCCGCGCATGCCGGTGCCGATCATGCCCAGGCGCACGCGGCGCCGGGCCGCCCACGCCGGCGTGGACGGCAGCAGGCTGGTGGCGCCCAGTGCCGCAGCGGTGACGATGAAGTCTCTGCGATTCATGTAGCTGTTACCTCTTGGAGAGCGCACCGGCGCGTGGCCGGTGCGATGAACGATCAGAACCGGTAGCCGACGGTGACACTGTAGACGCGGCCATAGATGCTGGCGTAGTCGCTGGAATCGCCGAGGAAGCTGTTGGGGTCGTAGAACGGCAGGCGGTTGAACAGGTTCTTCACCGTGAAGCCGACATTGAGTTTGTCGCTTGCCTGCCACGCGACGCCGAGATTGGCGGTCCACCACGACGGCACGCCGTCGCACTGCGGCTCCGGCACCGGCAGGTAGCCGGCGGTGCAGGTCTGCGGGTTGTTGTCTTCGGCATCGATGCGGTCCCACGCCCACTTGGTGGGGCCGACGTAGTTGACGAAGAAGCTGGTGGTCACCTGCCGGTAGGTCCAGTCGGCGTTGAACGTGGCGCGCAGGCGCGGGTTGCCGTAGTAGCCCACCGTATTGCCGTAGTACCAGCGCAGTTCGTCGTCGCTGTAGAGCTCGTTGCGGCGCGCGATGGTCGCGGCGACGCCGACGTTCAGCGTGCCCCATTCGGCCAGGGGGAAGCGGCCGCGCGCGTCGATATCGAAGCCATCGACCAGGGTGCGGCCGCGGTTCTGGTACTGCCCGACCACGCTGGACACGTTGCCCACGCTGTAGCCGGGCAGCGGAGCCGGGCAGGCCACGCCGCTGGCGGGGTCCGCGCACATCGAGGCCAGCTGCGCCTGCGCGGCGCGGTCCGCGTCGGTGATCGGAGAACGGGTCATCGACAGGATGTCCTCGTCCCGGCTGTAGTCCGGCGCGGCGATCTCGTTGCGACGGTAGATGAACCAGTAGTCCGCCGACAGCGACAGCCACGAGGTCGGCTCGATCATGAAACCCAGCGTGGCGATCTTGGCCTTTTCCGGCTTCAGGTCCGGGTTGGGCTGGGTCATGCGCGCGACGGTGCGGCTGCAGTCGCTGTTCAACAGCGAGTTGCCCAGGTCCACGTCGCCAGGACGGCTGGACTGCAGCAGCAGGTTGGCGATCGCATTGGTCTCATCGCAGCGCACCTCGTCGCGGTAACCGCCAAGCTGGGCGTACACGCCACCGCTGCCGGACTCGGCCAGGCTCGGCGCGCGGAAGCCTTCCGAATAGGTGCCGCGCAGCATCAGCTCCGGCAATGCCTGGTACTTCAGGCCGATCTTCGGCGCCAGGTTGGCATTGAAGTTCGGATACTTGTCCAGGCGCAACGCCGCGTCGAGCTCCAGCTTCTCGGTCAGCGGCGCCACTGTCTCCGCGAACAGCGCATAGGTATTGCGCGCGCCGTCGAACCAGGAGCCGCCCTGCTGGGTGATCTGGCCGTTCGCCGCGTCCTCGTTGCCGGGCGTGTAGAAGGTCTCGCGGCTGACGTTGAAACCGAACGCCGCGCGCATCTCGCCGGCAGGCAAGTCGAACAGCGGACCTTCGATCTTGCCGTCCAGGGTGTGCAACCGCGTCCAGGACTGGATGTCGAAGGTCGGATATGCCGCGCGCAGCAGTGCGGCATTGGCCTCGCTGATCTCGCCGAACTTGTACGCCGGATGATCGGAGATGATGACCCGCCCGGTCGTCGGCTCGATGGTGTAGGGACCGAATGCCTTCTCGAAGCCGTCGAGATTGACGTTGACGGTCTGGTAGGTCACCGAATGGGCGCCGGCGGTGGCCAACGCGGTCTCCCAGTTCCAGTCATTGGCGAACGTGCCGCGCAGGCCGGCGACGGCGCGGTAGCTCTGGTCGGTGTTGCGCTGGCCGAAATAGTTGTCGCCGACGTCCTGCAGCAGGTACTGCAGGCCGACCACGCCACCCATCAGCTCCTTCAGTTCGGGGCTGGCGTGGTTGTACTCGTTGTTCGGACCGAGGAACGGATAGCGGAACTGGTTCACCGTGTCGCCGGTGTTGCGCGAGAACCAGCTGGTGGGGTTGCCGGTGGTGGTGTTGAAAGCCCGTGGCGTGCCGCCGTTGGCGCGCAGGTCGATGTCGGTGTAGGTCGCCTCGGCGAACGCCTCGGTGCTATCGCCGATCAGGAAGTGCGCGTTGACGTAGCCGGTCTTGCGATCGGACCTGGCGCCGCCGTCGATCTCGTTGTTCATCCAGGTTTCCCAGATGCAACGCGGGCCCGCGGCCTCGGTGGTCAGCACGTTGTTGCAACCCGGCGCCGCCTCCTGCACGCGGGCGCCGGTGACCGGGTCGAATGCGAAGTAGCTGCCCGGGTTGAACTGGCCGGGTTTGCTGCCGGTGCCCAGGCGCAGGTTGGGCAGGTAGTTCGGGTTGTTGATGTAGTACTGGTTCGGCTTCTTGTCGTAGACGTCGGCCAGCGGGATCGGGTCGCGCCGGTAGAGATTGAAGGCGGCGTAGACGTTGTAGCGGTCCTCGTCCAGGTTACCGAAGCCGAACGACAGGCTGGCCTGCTGTTCGCCGTAGGAATCGATGCGCGAGGAACGGTCGGCGGTGACGTTGACCTCCGCACCCTCGAACGAGCGCTTGGTGATCACGTTGATCACGCCGGCGACCGCGTCGGTGCCGTACACCGCGGACGCGCCGTCGGTCAGCACCTCCATGCGTTCGATCGCCGCGGCCGGGATCGCGTCGATGTTCACGAACTGGGTCTGGAACCCTTCCGGTGCGCCGTAATACGACAGGCGGCGGCCGTTCAACAGCACCAGCGTGCCCTGTGCGCCCAGGCCACGCAGGTTGGCCTGCGAGGCGCCGTCGGAACCGGTGAACAGCGAGCGCGAGTCCTGCTGCGCGGGTCGTGCCGCCGGCAGATTGTCGAGCACCTGCAACAGGGTGCGCGCGCCCATGTTCTCGATGTCCTGGCGGCTGATGACCTGCAACGGCGAAGCAGTCTCGATGTCGCTGCGCCGGATGTTGGAGCCGGTGACCTCGACGCGGTCGAGGTTGGTCGTGTCTTCCTCGGGCGGTGCTGCCTCCTGCGCGACGACCGGGCCGGCCGCAAGCGCAGCGGCGAGCGCGACGGACAACGTGGTGACTGGCAGGCGGGTACGACGGTGGCGTGCTGGCGACATCTCTCTCTCCTCGGTTCGGTCTGCAGCGAAGCGCGCTGCGATGTGGTTGGGCTTGCGTGAGGCAAAAGCGGTCCCGTGCCGCGGCCGTGGCCGCAGTCGGGAGGTCGAGGGGGATGGGGAAGCTGGCTAGGGCTGGGCGATGGTGGCGGTATCGCCCTCCTGTCCGATCAGGACCGCGTTGGCCCAGTTGCCGCAGACCCGTGCCGGCTGCGCGCCCTGTGCACCGAGCGTGCGCAGGCTGAGGCGGTGCAGGCCGCGGATGTCGAGTTCGGGTTTGACCACGCCCGGTGCGCGTACCAGACCGCTGTCGTACAGCAGGCGGTCGTCGCCCCAGACCTGGAACTGCATGCCGCCTGCGTCGCGGCAACGGTCGTCGATGCCCAGGTCGGCGCGCAGCAGTCGCCAGCCGCCCTGCAGCTGCACGTCGATGCGGCTGGTGGGGCCGACGCCGAGGCCACGACGGAAGTGCAGGCCGTTCATGCGCATCGCGCTTTCGCCGCCGAAGGCGCGGTCGCGTGCGATGGCGGTGGTGGAGTCGCCGAGCAGTTCGGACAGGTAGCGTTGCTGCGCGGGGCGCTCTGGCGTCTGGTGCTCCAGCACGTGGAAGGTCGACAGCGTGATCGGTCCCACGTCGCGCGGACGCAGTGCATCGACAGCGCGAGCCTCGCTGCCGCTCGCCGCGGTCACCATCGGGTCGTTGCCGCCGGCACCGTCGCCGTCGGGGTTCTGCACGCTCAGCACGCGGAAGCGCAGCAGGCGTCCGGCCTGTGGCGGGAACTCGATGCGCTGCGTGCCTTCCTGCAGGACAAGGCGGCCACGCTTGACCGGCTCACCCCATTCGCCGTTGCTGTCGGCCAGGTAGATCTCATAGTCGCGGACCTGGCCGTGCTTCCAGTGCTGATCGTTGCGTGGTGCCAGTTCGATGCCGTCGATGAGGCGTCGTTCGGCGAATCCCACCGTCCATTCGTGCGCGCCCGTGCGCACCGCCTGGTTGCGCACGGTGCGGAACCACGTGGCCGGGTCGTCGTCGAACGCGTTTTCGAGTGCGTGGCCGGATTCCTCGGCCGGGCGGTTCACCACCAGCAATGCGTCGGGCGGAAGCGCGCGACCAAGTTCGGGCGCCGCCGGGCAGGCATCGTCGGCGACGTCGGCCGCCGTCGGGATGGCCAGGCGGAAGTCGAGCGCGCGGCGGATGTCGGTCGGCACGGTGCGCACGTGCAGGGTGCCGCGGCGTTCGTTCGCGTCGAAGAACCAGCCCTCCGGCGATGCTTCGAATGCCGCGCGATCCGCATGCGAGGGCAGGGCGCGTCCGTCGAGCTCCACCGCCTGCGGACTCCGCCGCGTCAGCACGCGCAGCGCATGGCGGCGTTGCGGCAGCTGGCCTGCGTACTGGCCCTTCACCGCGTCGATGCGCACGCGCACTTCGCCACTGCCGGACACGGGCGCCTGCACGCGCACGGACTGCTCGCTGAACTCGCCCCGCGAGTGGCGGCGCGTATTGCCGTCGTCCTCGTACAGCGTGTACTGCGATTCGCCCTGCGGATACAGGTCGAAGGTGACTTCGTCGAGCGGCTTCTCACCGTCGTACAGCATCGCCGGATACATCGGCACGATCGCGCCGGCACGCACGAACACCGGCAGCGTGGCGAGGTCGACCTGGCGGTCGAGGTCGCGGCCCTGCGCACCGGCGGTCAGCTGGCGGCCATCCCAATAGTCGAACCAGCGGCCGGGCGGCAGGTGGATGTCGCGGCGCCAGCCGCGGCTCGCGGCCTGGCTGCGGTACACCGGCGCGATGAGCAGGTCGCGGCCCAGCAGGAACTGGTACTTGTGCGTCTCGCCGGCGGCCTGCGGATCTTGCGGGTAATCCCACATCAGTCCGCGCACGATGGGCGTGCCATGGTCTGCCGCGTCGCGCGCCAGGCCGTACATGTACGGCGTCAGGCGCATCTTCAGCTTGAGATAGTCGCGGTTGATGCCGCGATAGGGCTCATCGAACGCCCACGGATGCTTGCGTGAATTCGCCGACCAGCCGGACATGCCCATCAGCACCGGGGTGAAGCTCTTCCACTGCAGGTCGCGGGTGAAGGTTTCGGCGCTGCCGCCGAAGATCGCGTCGACGTCGCCGGTGGCGTACGCCATGCCCGACAGCCCCGAGCCGATCAGCGTCGGGACGTGCCAGCGGATGTAGTCCCAGCTCGCGCTCTGGTCGCCCGTCCACGCCACCGCGTAGCGCTGGATGCCCGCCCAGCCCATCACCGTCCACAGGAACGGGCGCGAATCGGAGTTCTTCAGGATGCCGTCAAACGCGGACCGGTTCGCGTCCATCGCGAACTGGTAACCCTTGCCGGTCCAGGCCACGTCGAGTTTCTGCACGCGGCTGCCGGCCTTGCCGACCTCCCACGCGATCTTGTCGACGCCGTCCTCGGTCCACAGGCCGGTCTTGAACCCGTACTTCGCCAGGCCCTGCACCACCTTGGGCAGGTCCTTGTAGCCGCAGCCGTAGCCGTCGTTGGGCAGGATCCAGCCGCCGGGCATGTCGTGCTCGCGGTATTGCTTCGCGACGCTTTCGACCACGTCGGGCGTGGTGCCGGTGGGCCCGTCGCTCCAGCCTTCCGGCACGGTGCCGGGCTTCTTCGCGTTGTCGCCGTCGTTGTAGCAGTCGGCGTCGCCGTAGGAGAGCGCCCAGCGCGGCAGCAGGCCGGCGCGACCCGTCAGTGCGGTGTAGCGGTCCAGCAACGGCGCCAGGCCGTCGCCGACGAAGTAGTACGCGTCGAAGCGGTCCTCGCGATGCAGCAGCGTGCTCGACTCGGCTTCGCGCAGGTCGTAGGTGCCGTCACTCCAGGTGTTGCGCAACATGCCCCAGCCGCGTGACGACAGCAGCATCGGCGCCGGGCTTGGACGGTCGCCTTCCTCCCAGCCGCCGGAGTAGGAGATCTCCAACTCGCGGCCCTTGAACTCGAAGCGTCCGTTCTGCTGGCCGCCGCCGTAGAAGTGCTCGTCCGCGGTGCTCGACAGCACCTGCACGCTCTGGTCCTTCGCCAGGTCGAGCGGTTGCAGTTCATGCCACAGCGGCACGGGTTTCCCGGCGTCCAGCCGTTCGAGCGAAAGGCGCAGGGGCTGGCGCTGGATGTGCAGCACCATCGCATCGGTACGGATGCGCACCTCGGTGGCGTCCTGCTCGAAAGTGTGCGGCACGGCGGCAGCCGGTTGTGGCAGCACGATCGGCGCGGCCTTGTCGCCCGGCGGCAGCAGTTTCCCGTTGCGGCCGGCCTGCACGCGCATGACGTCGGCGCCCAGCAGTTCCACCCGCAGGCGCGTACCGTTGTCGGTGGCGATATCCCACGCGGCTGCCCGGTCCTGGCCGGCGGCGGCAGGCGCAATGCTGCGGACGTTGCCCACCGGCTCGGCCATGGCAGTCGAGGACGCCAGCAGCAAGGCCGTCGTCGCGAGGAACAACACGTTGCGCCGTGCGCGGGTTTCCACCTTGCCCCCATCCCGCTTGGCGGGAATCGAAACCAGTGCGGCCGACTCTAGGTCACCGGTTCGAAAGGTGTCAACAAATTGAAAGAAAAAACCAAGTATTTTCGCTGAAAACGAAAGATTGTGCAAAGCACAACTTACCAAGCGGGCCCGCATCACGCATTCCCGTCCGAGCGCGTGTTGCAGCGCGGCATCGATCAAGCTCGAACCATTGAACACTGATCCGGCTCGACTGAATCAATCTTTCTTTTTACTTTCGTTATTTGACTTTTCGAAAGAAAGCGCGGATCGTGCACCCGCTCAAACGGAACGACGAATGGACGCCAATCTCCTTCCCGACCTGTCTGCCTGGCATCGCATCGGCGGTGGTCATACGGCCGAGGAAATCGCCCAGCAGCCCCGGTTGTGGGACGCGCTGGCGGACCTGCTGGTGCAGGAATCGGAACGCATCGACCGCTTCCTCGGCGATTGGCTCGGGCAGCCCGGAAACCGGCTGATCCTTACCGGCGCCGGCAGTTCCGGCTTCATTGCCGAAATGGTGGCCGACCAGATCAATGCGCAGTGGCCGGCCGAGGTTCGCGCCCTGCACACCACCAGCCTGCTGACGCACCCCGCGCTGTACCTGACGCCCGAGCGGCCGACGCTGCTGGTCTCGTTCGGGCGCAGCGGCTCAAGCCCGGAAAGCGTGGCGGCGGTGGAGCTGGTCCGCGAGCGCGTCGCGCACGCGCGCTTCCTGGACATCACCTGCAACGGCGAAGGCGAACTGGCGCGTCGCGGCCGCGGGCGCGAGGACACGTTCACGCTGCTGATGCCGCCGGCCAGCTGCGACAAGGCGTTCGCGATGACCAGCAGCCTGAGCTGCATGATGCTCGCCGCGCTGTCCGTCTTCGATCGCGGGCCGTGGCCGCAACGCGCCGAGCGCCTGCACACGCTCGCCGCGCACGGCCGCGAGGCGCTTGCACAGTGGGAAACGCCCACCAGCACGCTGGCGGAAGGCGACTTCGCGCGCGTGATCTACCTGGGCAGCGGGCCGCTGGAAGCGCTGGCTCGCGAGGCGTCGCTGAAGCTGCTGGAACTCACGGCCGGTCGGGTGCTGGCCCTGGCGAACACGCCGCTGGGCTTCCGCCATGGTCCGAAGTCCACGCTCGATGCGACCACGTTGGTGGTGCTGCTGCGCAGCGCCGATCCGCTGGCGCGCCGCTACGAACAGGACCTGCTGGACGAACTGCGCCGCGACGGCATTGCCGGCCGCGTGCTGTCGGTCGGTCCGGAAGGCGACGGCGCACAACCGGGCGATTTCGTCCTCGCCACGCCGACGCTGCCGGACTCATGGCTGGCGCCGCTGTGGCTGACGATGGCGCAGCGGTATGCATTGCGTCGCTCGGCCGCACTCGGCCTGACGCCGGACAACCCGTTCCCCGACGGTACGGTCAACCGTGTCGTGCAGGGCGTGACGATCCACCATCACGGCTGAGCCGTCATGACGCGCACGTACTACGGCCTCGACATCGGCGGCACCAAGATCGAACTGGTCGCGTGCGGCGATTCGCTGGAGGTCGGGTACCGGCGTCGCGTCACCACGCCGACGCAGGATTACGCCGAGTTCCTCGACACCGTCGATGCGCTGGTGCGCTCGGCGGACGAGGAACTGGACGCGACCTGCGATGCCGTGGGCGTCGGCCTGCCGGGCGTGGTCGATCGCGCCACCGGCCAGCAACTCAGCTCCAACGTGCCGGCGCTGACCGGTCGCCAGGTCGGCCAGGATCTGCAGGCACGCCTGCAGCGTCCGCTGCACCTGGGCAACGACCTGCAGTGCTTCGCGCTGTCCGAAGCGCACGGTGGCGCTGCGGAAGGCTACGCGAGCATGTTCGGCGCCATCCTCGGCACCGGTGCCGGCGGCGGCTATTGCATCGAAGGTCGCCTGATCGCCGGCTATAACGGCATTGCCGGAGAGTGGGGCCACTGGGGCGTGCCCGCGTCGTTGCTGGCGAAGTACGAACTCCCGCTGCTGGACTGTGCCTGCGGTCTGCGCGGCTGCCTGGAGCGTTATGTGTCCGGCAGCGGACTGGCGATGATCCACCGGCATCTTGGTGGCGGAGCGCTGGAGGCCAGCGCCGTCGTCGATCGCGTGCGGCACGACGATTCCACCGCGCTGCGCGCGCTCGAAGTGCACCGCGACCTGCTCGGCCACGCTTTCGCCAGCCTGGTGATGGCGCTCGATCCCCACGTGATCGTGCTCGGCGGCGGACTTTCAAAGTTCGAGCCGCTTTACCGTGATCTGCCCGATGCGATCGCCGCGCATCTGTTCAAGGGGATGCGCGTCCCGCCCATCCTGCCGCCGAAGTTCGGCGATGCCGGCGGCGCGCGCGGTGCGGCGTTGCTGGCGCGCCAGCACGGCACGGCACCCTGACACTTACCGGAGATACACCGCATGTCCGCCGTCCAATCGCTGATCGCCGCCCATCGACGGGGCGAGAACGTCGGCCTGTACAGCGTGTGCTGCAGCAACGAGCACGTGCTGCGCGCGGCGATGCAGGTTGCGCTGGAGTACGACACGGTGCTGCTCATCGAGGCGACGTCGAACCAGGTCGACCAGTTCGGCGGTTACACCGGCATGAACCCGGTGCAGTTCCGCGACTACGTGCGGGCGCTTGCGCAGGACGAGGCGTTTCCCGTCGAACGCCTCATCCTCGGCGGCGATCACCTCGGGCCCAATGCCTGGCAGAAGCGGCCCGCCGACGAGGCGATGGCGAACGCGCGCGTGTTGATCGAGGCCTACGTCGCTGCGGGATTCCACAAGATCCACCTGGACTGCAGCATGTCGTGCGCGGATGATCCCACGCCGCTCCCGGACGAAACGGTGGCTGCGCGCTCGGCCGACCTGGCGCGCATCGCCGAGCGCACGGCGGCCGCGCATGGACTGCCGCCGCCGGTTTACGTGATCGGCACCGAGGTGCCCGTGCCGGGCGGCGAGGCATCGCTCGCGGGTGGCCTGCAGGTGACGCGTCCCGAAGCCGCCGCGCATACGCTGGAGATCCATCGCCACGCCTTCGACGTGCCGGAACTGGCCGGTGCCTGGGAGCGTGTCATCGCGATGGTCGTGCAGCCGGGCGTGGACTTCGACCACAGCGATGTGCATCACTACGAACCGCAGGCCGCGGCGGCGCTGTCGGATTTCCTGGAGCGGCAACCGCGCATCGTGTTCGAGGCGCATTCCACCGACTACCAGACCGAAGCCTCGCTGCATGCGCTGGTGCGCGACCACTTCGCCATCCTCAAGGTCGGTCCGGCGGCGACGTTCGCCTTCCGCGAAGCGCTGTTCGCACTGACTCAAATCGAACGCGAGCTTCTGCCCGCCGACGAGTGCTCACGCCTGCCCGAGGTGCTGGAGCGCTGTATGGTCGAGGAGCCCCGGCACTGGCGTAACCACTACCAGGGCGACGATCACCAGTTGCGCCTGCTGCGCGCCTATGCCCTCAGCGACCGCTGCCGCTACTACTGGGGCGAACCGGAACTGGCTGCGGCCGTCGAACGGCTCATCGCCAACCTCCAGCCGCATGCATCGTCCGCCATCCTGCGGCTGCTGCTGAGGCAGTACATGCCGGAACAACACCGTGCGGTCGAAGCCGGCCGCCTCGCCGCCGAACCCGGCGCGCTGATCAGGCACCGCATCGCCGCCTGCCTGGGCGAATACGCGCGAGCCTGCGCACGCAATCGCTTCGATCCCCGCACGGGCGCATCCGTGCAGAACGAAACTTCCGCCGCCGCGGCGCTTTCGGACCGGTAAGCTTCGGCTTCCGTTTCCCGCCCGAGAACCCACCATGCGCAATACCCGCCAGCGCCGGCAACAGATCACCCAGATGCTGGTCGAGCAGGGCAGCGTGCAGGTGTCCGATCTGGTCGAGCGGTTCGGCGTGTCGTCGGTGACGATCCGCGCAGACCTCACGCATATCGAGTCGCAGGGGCTGGCCACGCGCACGCACGGCGGCGCCACGCTGGTGCGCACGCCGCCGCAGGAGCAGGACATCCACCAGAAGGATGCGCTGAACCTGCCGTTGAAGGAATCGATCGGCGCCTACGCCGCGCGACTGGTGAAACCCGGCGACAACATCATCATCGACTCGGGCTCCACGACGATGACGCTGGCGCGGCACCTGCGCGAGCACAGCGACGTCACCGTCATGACCAACGGCCTCAACGTCGCCTGGGAACTGGCCAACGCGCCCGGCGTGGAGCTGTTGCTCACCGGCGGCCTGCTGCACAAGCAGTCGCTGTCGCTGCATGGCAGCCAGGCCGAAGCAAGCCTGGGCAGCTACAGCTTCGACACGCTGTTCCTCGGCGTGGACGGGCTGGACCTGCAGTTCGGCCTCACCACGCACCAGGAGGCCGAGGCCAGCCTCAACCACCGCATGGTCGAGCGCGCGCGGCGCGTGGTCGTGCTGACGGATGCGTCCAAGTTCGGACGCGTCAGCCTGCACCGCATCGCCCGCCTGGACCAGATCCACGCCATCATCACCGACGAAGGCATCAGCAGCGATTACCGCGAGGGACTGCAGCGGCTGGGCATCGAAGTGATCATCGCCGAGCCACCGCCTTGACCGGACCACGCACGCTGCAGGGGCGCATCCTCACCGCAACCGGATGGGTGCGCGGGGAAATCACGTTCGACCAGCGCGTGCGGGACATCCGCGCGACGCACGAAGCGCCGGGTAGCGACGAACCGCCTCACGATGAACCGCCCGGCGACGAACCGCTGATCCTCCCGGGCTTCATCGACCTGCATGTGCACGGCGCCAGCGGTGTGGACCTGATGGAAGGCGGCGACGCCATCGGCACCATCGCGCGCACCCACGCGCGCTACGGCACGACGGCGCTGCTGGGCACCACGATGACCGCGGACGAGGCCGACATCGTGCGCGCGTTGTGCGGTGTTGCCACGGCGATCGACGCGCGCGGAGCGGGCATGGCGCGGGTGCTCGGCGTCCACCTCGAAGGTCCATACATCAGCATCGAGCGCCTCGGCGCGCAGCCGCCGCTGGTGGTGGAAGCCACGCTGGCGCAGGTCGAACGCCTGCATGCGCTGGCGCCCATCCGCGTGCTGACACTGGCGCCGGAGATCGGCGCGCACACGCAGCTGATCCCGCAGCTGGCCGCGATGGGCATCCGCGTGCAACTGGGCCACAGCGCAGGCACCTACGAAGATGGCGTGGCCGCACTGCGCGCCGGCGCGTCGGGCTTCACGCACCTGTTCAACGGCATGACCGGCGTGGACCACTACCACCCCGGCATCGCCACCGCCGCGCTCGCGCACGGCGAATACGCGGAGCTGATCCCCGACCTGCAGCACGTGCACCCCGGCGCGATCCGCACGGCACTGCGCGCGATTCCAAAGTTGTACTGCGTAACCGACGCGACCGCGGCCACCGGCATGCCCGACGGCGAGTACGCGTTGGGTTCGCAGCGCGTGCACAAGTGCCTGGGCTGCGTGCGGCTGGGCACCGGTTCGCTGGCAGGCAGCGCCCTGACGATGGACCAGGCGCTGCGCAACCTCGTTTCGCTCGGCCTCGACCTGGCCGATGCGTCGAACCGGCTGTCGCGCTATCCGGCCGACTATCTCGGCCTGCACGACCGCGGCCGCCTGCAGGCGACGGCCTGGGCGGACATCGTGGTGCTGGATCCGCAGCTGCAGGTACGGCAGGTCTTCGTCGAAGGCGAAGCGATCGAACTCTGACGACGCAGCCGCGTCTTTACCAGCCGCGTCTTTACATGGGAACCGCACGATGAACGACGTCACCGCCGCTCTGCCGTTGCGCGCGCGCACCACCGAACCGTCGTGGCAGGTGCGCTACCTGCTCTTCATCGCCGGCATGGGCGGCCTGCTCTACGGCATCGACATCGGCATCATCGCCGGCGCGCTGCCGTACCTGGAGGCCACGGCGACGGCCAGTTGGAACCTCACCAGCCAGCAGCTGGGCTTCATCGTCGCCGCGGTGCTGCTGGGCAGCGTGCTGTCGTCGCTGTTCGCCGGCGCCGTCGCCGACCTCATCGGGCGACGCGGCGCGATGGTGCTCAGTGGCGTGCTGTTCACCGCCAGCATCCCCGTCATGGCACTGGCTTCGGGCTATCTGCCGCTGCTGCTGGGGCGCCTGCTGCAGGGCATCAGCGGCGGGCTCATCGGCGTCGTCGTCCCGCTGTACCTGGCCGAAGTGCTGAGTCCGGAACGCCGTGGTCGCGGCGCGGCGATGTTCCAGCTGCTGCTCACCGTCGGCCTGGTGCTGGCGGCGGTGATCGGGCTGTATCAGGCGCACTCCGTGGATGCGGCGGCTGCCGCGGTGCAATCGCTCGGTGCGGACGAACAACGTCGCGTCCTGTTCGAAGTGAAAGATCACGCGTGGCGCACGATCTTCTGGAGCTGCCTGCTGCCGGGCGTCGTGTTCACCGCCGGCGCGATGCTGCTGAGCGAATCGCCGCGCTGGCTGGCGCGGCGCGGCCGCATCGAGCAGGCGCGCGCGGCGCTGCAGCGCACCGTGCCGGCGTCGGAAGTCGAGCCCACCCTGCAGCAGATGCGCGCAACCGACAACGCCACGGCCGATGCGCCCACGGCCGGGCGCGACCGCCTGCTCAGCCGGCGCTACGTTTGGCCGTTCCTGCTGGCCTGCGTGATCCTCGCGTGCACGCAGGCCACCGGCATCAACTCGGTGCTGGCGTATGCGGTCAACATCCTCAACCAGGCCGGCCTGTCCGGTGCCGCGGCCAACTGGGCCGACGTCGGCATCAAGCTGCTCAACGCGGTGATGACGGTCGTCGCGCTGGTGCTGGTCGATCGGAAGGGCCGCAAGTTCCTGCTGATGCTTGGCAGCGGCGGCATCACCGTGGCACTGCTGGCCGCGGGCCTGCTGTTCCTCCAGGCCGAACGCGGCCGCACGGACGTGCGTGAACAACTGCAGCGACATGTGTCGGCAGAGGCACTGCAGCTGCGGCTCGACGCATCGCAATGGCAGGCGCTGGCTGGTGGCGCGGACGCGCGGCCGCAGCAACTGACGGTGTCGTACTCGTATGGCGGCTTCAGCAATGTGCGATCGCTGCGCAGCGACGCGCCGGTAGAGGAGATGCTCACGATCCGCCGCGAGGACAGCGTGCAGCCCGACAGCGTCATCGGGTCGTTCTTCCGTCGCATGCACCTGAACCCGTTCGCCGACCCCGCGACCGCAGCGCACGCACCACTGCAGATCGAACGCGCCAGCATCGGGCCGGTGCCGCCGCCTGCGCATGGCTGGGCCGTGGCCGCCTGCATCCTGGTGTTCGTGGCGTTCTTCGCCGTCGGCCCCGGCGTCTGCGTGTGGCTGGCACTGTCGGAACTGATGCCGAACCGCATCCGTTCCAACGGCATGAGCATCGCGCTGCTGATCAACCAGTTCGTGTCCACCACCATCGCCGCCATCTTCCTGCCCACCGTGGGCCACTACGGCTATGCGAGCATGTTCGTGTTCTGGGCGGCGTGTACCTTCGTGTTCTTCCTGGTGGCCGCATTCTGGCTGCCGGAGACCAAGGGCAAGTCGCTGGAAGAGATCGAGGCGCGGTTCGCCCGGTAGCGGTCGACCTTGGTCGACCACCCCGCGCGCCGCGGGTTCATGGCGCGTCCGTCAGTCGCCAGTGATGTGCTTCGCCAGCTCCTGCGCCTCGGCAACGCTGGGCAGCCCGCTCAGCATCATCGATTCGCCGAACGGCCCCTGCACCGTCGCCACCATCAGCACACGGCCATCCACGCTGATCGCTGCCCGCTGGCCCACCAGTGCTGCAGTGTAATCGTGGATGCGCTGGTGCGCTTCGGGCCGGTAGCGGATCTGCAGGCCGGGCTGCTTGGCATCGTCCAGTACGTAGCGCACATCAGCAATGTCCGCACTGCCGGCAAT
>NZ_DASRTS010000020.1:0-45995 GCF_035655815.1 Lysobacter sp. | reverse complement strand
CATCGGCGGCGCGCAGACCGGCATCTATCCGCGCGAAAGCCCGGGTGGCTGGCGCCTGCTGGGGCGCACGCCCTGCGTGCTGTTCGACCCCGCGCGCGAGCCGCCTTCGCTGCTGCAACCCGGCGACCACGTGCGCTTCGTTCCGGTCAGCGCGGAAGAACTGGAGCATCCGCACGCACCCGCGACGACTGCCGAGCCGCCATCCGCCAACGGCCCCGCGGTCCACGTGATCCGCCCCGGCCTGCTCACCACGGTGCAGGACCTCGGCCGGCCGGGCTGGCGCCACCTCGGAGTGGCCAAGGCCGGCGCGCTGGACCGCAACGCTGCACGGCTGGCCAATCGCCTCGTCGGCAATGCGGAAGACGCGGCGGTGCTCGAACTCACCCTGCGCGGCCCGACGCTCCGCTTCGAAACGCCCGTGCGCGTGGCCTTGCTGGGTGCGCGCGTGGCGGCGCGTTTCGATGGATATGAAGTGCCGATGGGACGTCCGGTCGAGCTGCCTGTGGGCACGCTCGAGCTGGGTTCGCTGCGCGGTGGCGCGCGTGCATGGCTGGCCATTTCCGGTGGCATCGAAGTGGCCCAGGTGCTCGGCAGCCGCAGCACGGACCTGCGCGGCGGCTTCGGCGGCCTGGAGGGCCGCGCGCTCGTCGCCGGCGACCGCGTGCCGCTGGGCCGCATGACGCCGATCGATGTGACCCAACCGCGGGCACCGGCCTGGTGGATCGACCCTGCGCACGAGGACGGGATCGCGATCCGCTACGTGCCGGGCGCGCACCCGGCCGCAACCGCGCTCGCCACGCGCGCTTGGCGCGTCGCCGCGCGCAGCAACCGTCAGGGCCTGCGCCTGGAAGGCGACGCGCTCGCGGCTCCACCGGCCGATGGCGCCTCTGAACCAGTAGCGCCAGGCACGATCCAGTTGCCGGCGGACGGCTCGCCCATCGTGCTGCTGGCCGATGCGCAGACCGTCGGCGGTTATCCGCGGCTCGGGCGGGTCATCGCAACCGATCTGCCGCGGCTGGCCCAGTGCGTTCCGGGACAGACCCTGCATTTCGCGCCCTGCGACGAGGCCATCGCGCACCAGCTGGCTTGCGCGGCGCGTGCGCGGCTCGCCAGAATCCGCCTGATGATCGACGCGCGCCTGCCCGCGATCTGAACTTCCACCCTTCCAAGCGGACTCCCAATGAAATCCAACATCGTCGGCGCGCTGGTGCTGGTCGTGATCGGCACCCTGTTCCTGCTCAACAACCTGGGCTTCACCGACATGAGCCTGGGCCGCCTGCTCATGACCTGGTGGCCCGCGATCCTGATCGTGGTCGGCCTGGGCATGCTGTTCAAGCGCGGCTAATCCGCGCCCACCGTCGTGCACGCGCGCATCGACTTCAACTGCGACCTCGGCGAGGGCTGCGGCGACGATGCGGCGATCCTGCCGCACGTCAGCTCCGCCAACGTCGCCTGCGGCGGTCACGCGGGCGACGAGGACACGATGCGCGCGACGTTGCGGCTGTGCCGGCAATTCGGGGTCGCGGCCGGCGCGCATCCCTCCTTCGAGGATCCGGAGCATTTCGGCCGGCGTGCGCTGGCCGTTGCGCAGGATGAGGTCGCACGCATGGTGCGCACCCAGATGCAGCGCCTGGACGACATCGCGCGCGAGGAAGGCGTGCGGCTCACGCACGTCAAACCACACGGGGCGCTATACAACCTCGCCGCCGAAGACCGCGCCGTGGCCGATGCGATTGCATCGACAGTCGCGCAGTTCGATCCCTCGTTGGTGCTCTTCGGCCTGTCCGGCTCGGCGCTGACCGAAGCAGGTCAGCATCACGGCCTGCGCGTCGCGCACGAGGTCTTCGCCGAGCGCGGCTACGACGCACGCGGCCGCCTGCTTCCACGTGGCACTCCAGGCGCGGTGATCGAATCGCTCGACCAGGCCATCGCCCAGGTGCGCCGCCTGGTGCTGCAGGGCGAGGTCGTCGCGTCCGACGGCTCGATCGTGCAATTGCAAGCCGACACGCTGTGCCTGCACGGCGATCGCAGCGATGCGGCGGAGTTCGCGCGCGCCGTGCGTGACGCACTGCAGGCCGACGGCATCGCCATCGCCGCGATCGGTGCGCAGTGATGAACTACTGGCCATTGCTCGGCGTCGCGTGGGTGGTCGTCGGCTTCGTGTTGCGCGCCAATCCGGTGATCGTGGTGGTGAGCGCCGGCCTAGTGAGCGGACTCGCCGCAGGCAAGTCGATCGGCGAGCTGCTGGCTCTGCTGGGCGAGAGCTTCGTGTCCAACCGTGCGCTGCTGATGTTCGCGATGACGCTGCCGACCATCGGCCTGCTCGAACGCGCCGGCCTGCGCGAGCACGCGCTGCGCTGGATAGCCCGCTGGCGTGGCCTCACCCTGGCGCGGTTGTTGACGGGTTATCTCGCCGTGCGCCAGGGACTGAGCATGCTCGGCCTCATCGACATCGCCGGCCACGCGCAGACCGTGCGACCGCTGCTGGCGCCGATGGCCGAGTCGGCCGCCTCAAAACCCCATGGACCGGTGTCCCGCGATGACGCGCAGAAGGTACGCGCGTTGTCGGCGGCCACCGACAACGTCGGCCGTTTCTTCGGCGAGGACGTGTTCCTGGCCTTCGGCGCGGTGCTGCTGATCCAGGGCTTCTACGCGCAGCACGGCATCGCACTGGAGCCGCTCCAGATCGCGTTGTGGGCCCTTCCCACCGCGATCGCCGCGTTCGTCATCCACGCGATCCGCATCGTGTTCTTCCAGCGCGCACTGGATCGTCGTACGGCAGCCGCGGCGGAGTACTCCGATGCTGTCGATTGAGCATTTCTACCTGCTGCTGGCGGCGTTCGTGCTGTACGCGGGATGGCGCAACCTGTGCGAGCGCCGCTACGCGCATGCCGCGTTCTGGAGCGTGCTGGCGGTGCTGTTCGCCGCGGGTAAACCGATCCTCGATGCCTCCGAGGCGGGCAACGCCCTGCCCTCGCAGATCGCCGGCGGCGCGGTGATCGCGCTGGCGCTGCTGGCCACGCGCATGCGTCGCGAGCACATCGCAGAAACGCCAGAGGCGCTGCGGCTGGCCTCTGCGGAGCGCCTGGGCCACCGTCTGTTCTGGCCGGCGCTGCTGATTCCGGTCGCGACGGTGCTGGTGGTGCTCTTCGGCGAGCGCATCGCGTTCGGCGGTACGCGCCTGTTCGGCGAGGGCAGCATCACCCTGATCGGGCTCGCGCTGGCCTGCGTGCTCGCGACGGGTCTGGCGGTGTGGATCACGCGCGAACGACCGTCCGTCGCGCTGGGCGAAGGCCGGCGCCTGCTCGACACCATGGGCTGGGCCGCATTGCTGCCGCTGGTGCTGGCCACGCTGGGCGGAGTGTTCGCGGCCAGCGGTGTCGGCGATGCGGTGGCGTCGATCGTCTCCGCGCTGATTCCCGCCGACAGCCGCCTGGCCTGCGTCATCGCCTATGGCCTGGGCATGGTGGTGTTCACGATGATCATGGGCAACGCGTTCGCGGCGTTCCCGGTGATGACCGCGGGCATCGGCCTGCCGCTGCTGATCCAGCAGCACGGGGCGGCTCCGGCGATCCTCGGGTCCATCGGCATGCTCACGGGCTATTGCGGAACGCTGATGACGCCCATGGCCGCCAACTTCAACCTCGTGCCTGCCGCACTGCTCGAACTCGACGATCCCAATGCGGTGATCCGCACGCAGTTGCCGACGGCGATTCCGCTGCTGCTGGTGAACCTCGCCCTGATGTACTGGCTGGCCTTCCCATGACCGCGACGCCTTTCCCGCACGTCCTGCTGACCGGCTTCGCGCCGTTCGACGGCGAGAGCAGCAATCCCAGTTGGGAGGCCGTGCAGGCGCTGGAAGGCGAAATCATCGCCGGCCATCGCGTGGTCGCACGCTGCCTGCCGGTGGAGTTCGGCGCGTCGCTGCATGCCCTGCGGCACGCAATCGAAGAACTCATGCCATCGCTGGTGATCTGCGTCGGCCAGGCGGGTGGACGCACGCAGATCTCGCTGGAACGCGTGGCCATCAACGTCGACGACGCGCGCATCCCCGACAACGCCGGCGCGCAGCCGGTGGACGAGGTCATCGTGCTGGACGGCCCGGCCGCGTACTTCACCGGGTTGCCGGTGAAGGCGATGCTGGCGGCGCTGCGCAGTTCCGGGATCCCTGCGGAGATCTCGCAGACCGCCGGCACCTTCGTCTGCAACCACGTGTTCTATGGCCTGATGCATGCGCTGCGCGAACAGCCCGGCGTACGCGGCGGCTTCATCCACATTCCCTACTCGCCCGCGCAGGCCGCATTGCACCCCGGCGCGCCGAGCCTTCCACCTGCGGTGGTCAGCCAGGCGCTGCGCCTGTCGACGGCCATCGCCCTCACCGTCCAGCACGACGTCCGCATCGCCGCGGGCACCACCCACTAGAGGAACCCGACATGCGCCACCTCGTTGCCGCTACCGTCCTGAGCGCGGCCCTGCTCCTGCCCACGCTCGCCATGGCCGCGTCGCAGTCCTACTACGACAAGAAGGCCGCGGCGGCCGCCAGCGCCGGCCAGCAGACCATCAGCATCTATGTCGACGTCGACCTGGGCGCACGCAAGAGCGGCTCGGCCGACGAACTCAACCAGTCGCATCGCGCCTTCAACGCCAGCGGCTACGACGTGGTCAGCGTGGTGGGTTACACCGAGAACGGCGACCTGCAGGGCTTCTTCGTCACCTACGTGCGTCGCTGATCAAACCATTGCGCCAACAAAAAGGCCCGCATGCGCGGGCCTTTTTTGTGCCTGTTGAACGCGTTGCGCGTCAGTTGGCTTCCACCACCTGCGTGTTGGCGACCAGGTCGTGCAGACAGCGGCGATCGCCGCGGAAGATGAAGAGCACGTTGGCGATACTGAGCAATCCGCCGACGAAAGGCACCAGGCCGATGCCGCCGGAGAACAGGTAGCGACGGCCCAGCAGCACGCCCAGGCCCGGGTTCTGGCCCTGCATGTCGACGATGCGCACGCCGACCGCCTTCTTGCCCCAGGTCTGGCCGTTGTTCTTCAGCGGGATGAAGTGCACCGCGACGAACACCGCGAACCCCAGCACGCCCCAGGCGAGCTGCATCGCGAGACCGGGGCCACCCTGCGCGATCGTGTCGAAATACCCGCCGAACATCATCATCGGCAGCACGATCACCAGCGCGATGATGGTGTCGAGTATTGCAGCGCCCAGGCGCTTGAGGCGGCTGGCCGGCTGCAGCTCGCCCCATGCCGCATCGGCCACGTGCGTCTGCGGCCGCTGGTACGGATTCTGTTCTTCCATTTCGATTCCCCTGTCGAGTTGAGAAACATCGAGTGCCCGGCGCCCCCGCGCCGGGCATCACGTCTGGATCAGGTACGCGGCAAGGTCACGCCGGTCTGGCCCTGGTACTTGCCGCCGCGGTCCTTGTACGAGGTCTCGCAGACTTCGTCGGACTGGAAGAACAGCATCTGCGCCACGCCCTCGTTGGCGTAGATGCGCGCCGGCAGCGGCGTGGTGTTGCTGAATTCCAGCGTCACGTGGCCTTCCCATTCCGGCTCCAGCGGCGTCACGTTGACGATGATGCCGCAGCGCGCGTAGGTGCTCTTGCCCAGGCATACCACCAGCACGTCGCGCGGGATGCGGAAGTACTCCACCGTCCGGGCGAGCGCGAAGGAGTTGGGCGGGATGATGCAGACATCGCTCTCGATGTCGACGAAGCTGCCGCTGTCGAAATGCTTTGGGTCGACGATGGTCGAGTTGATGTTGGTGAACACCTTGAACTCGCGCGAGCAGCGCACGTCGTAGCCGTAACTGGACGTGCCGTAGCTGACGATGCGGTGGCCGTCGGCGGCGGTCTTGACCTGCCCCGGCTCGAACGGCTCGATCATGCCTTGCTGCTCGGCCATGCGACGGATCCAGCGGTCGGACTTGATGCTCATGCGGTGGGGCGTGCCTTGCGTTGCGGGAACGCGGATTGTGTCAGGGAACGGCGGGAAACGGGGAGGCCGGGCGGCCGCAGCAGGCCCGGAAACAGGAGCTGCCGCCCAGGCGGCGCCCCACTGCTCCCCTCGACGTCAGACCAGCGAAGCCGACAGTGGCGTCGCCACGCGCGGCCTGCGTGCCAGTTCGATGGCCATCCGCCGGGCCGTCGCCCGGTAGGCCCGCGCCGCGGCGCTGTCCGGCGCCGCCACGACCATCGGTACTCCGGCGTCACCCTGCTCGCGGATCCCGATTTCCAGCGGCAGGCTGCCCAGCAGAGGCACGCCGTACTGCGCAGCCATGCGCTCGCCGCCGCCCTGGCCGAACACATGCTCGGCGTGGCCGCAGTTGGAGCACACGTGCACGGCCATGTTCTCGACCAGACCGAGCACCGGCACCTGCACCTTCTCGAACATCTTCAGCGCCTTGCGCGCATCCAGCGTGGCCACTTCCTGCGGCGTGGTGACGATGACCGCACCGGCCACCGGGATCTTCTGCGCCAGCGTCAGCTGAATGTCGCCGGTGCCGGGCGGCAGGTCGACGATGAGGTAGTCCAGCCCGTCGCCCTGAGTGCTGCCCCAGCGCGTTTCGCCCAGCAACTGGGTCAACGCGGACGTCGCCATCGGCCCACGCCAGATCATCGGCGTGTCCTGGTCCACCAGCAGCCCGATCGACATCGCTTCAACGCCATGCGCACGCATCGGTTCGATGGTCTTGCCGTCGGGGCTGTCCGGCCGGCCGCTCAGGCCCAGCATGGTCGGAATGCTGGGCCCGTAGATGTCGGCGTCCAGCACGCCCACGCGCGCTCCGTCCGCCGCCAGCGCCAGGGCCAGGTTCACCGCCGTGGTCGACTTGCCCACACCGCCCTTGCCCGAACCGATGGCGATGAGGTTGCGCACGTTGGGCAGCGGCGAAAGATTAGGCTGCACCGCATGCGAGGTGATGCGCGACTGCAGTTCCAGACGGGCGAGCGTCAGGTTTTCCTCGCCCGCCAGCCGCGCGATCTCCGCCTCCAGCCAAGGCTTGAGCAAGTCGCACGGAAAGCCCGCCACGATTTCCACCGCTGCTCGCGCGTCCGCTGCGACGACCCGGATGCGCGCACCGGCATCGGCCAGACTGAGATTTACATCCGCCAGCGGCAGGGCGGAGATTCGGGCTTGCAGCGACTCTTCACGACTCACGGGAACGACCTTCTTTGCTGAATTTGGCGAGAACTTCCTGACAACCAAATCGTTGTTAAACGCATGTTACGTTCCGACTACCTGGCCTTGACATTCGAAAGTTGACCAGGGGCACGGAAAGTTGTCGTTTTGAAGTTCATTGAGGGGATAACCAGATGCCAGTATCCAATAATCGGCTGCGCCGCAGCCGTTTGAGCACCGCTTTGCTCGTCGCTTCGCTGATGCCCGTCGCCGGCACCGCGTTCGCGCAGGACTCGGACGCCTCGCAGTCGGCAACCGACATCGACAAGGTTACGGTCACCGGATCGCTGATCCCGCAGACCGAAGTCGAAACCTTCACCCCCGTCACGGTCATCTCGGCCGAAGACATCCAGATGCGCGGCTTTACCAGCGTGTCGGACGTGCTGCAGCAGTCCTCGTTCCAGACCGGCGGCCTGCAAGGCGGCCAGACCTCTGCGTCGTTCACCCAGGGCGCTGAGGCGTCCGGCATGTTCGGCCTGGACCCGGGCTACACCAAATACCTGATCAACGGCCGCCCCATGGCCAACTATCCGGCCCTGTACAACGGCTCGGACACGTTCAACAACATCAGCGGCATTCCGGTCGACCTGGTCGAGCGCATCGAAATCCTGCCGGGCGGCCAGTCCTCCCTGTACGGTTCGGACGCGATCGCCGGCGTCGTCAACGTCATCCTCAAGAAGAACGTCGACGGCCTCTCGGTCAACCTGCGTGGCGGTTGGTATAGCGATGGCGGTGGCGACAGCTTCCGCGTGAGCGTCTCCGACGGCTTCACCAGCGCCAACGGCCGCTTGAACCTCGTCGGCGGCATCCAGTACGAAACGCGCGATCCGATCTGGGGTTACCAGCGTGACCTGACCAAGCAGTACAACCCGGACGGTTACAGCGCCCAGACTGCAAGCCGCGATTACGTCGTCATCAATGGTTCCGCCGGCAACACCTATCTCTTCCTCGATCCGAACAACTGCGAAAACGTCACCGGTCAATTCGGCGGCACGGAAGGTCTGCGCTCGCGCCCCGGCATCGGCCAGTATTGCGGCTCGTTCATGACGCCGGGCTACCGCACCATTCGCAACGGCAAGGAAGCGACGCAGGTTTATGCGCACGCGACTTATGACGTGAACGATAACGTCCAGTTGTACGGTGACCTGCTCACCAACAACGAGGACGTCGAGTACGCGACCGGTTCGGGCTACACGTGGTGGGGCACCAGCGCCAAGTACGGCTACTACTACGATCCCGACCAGGACGCCTTCCTCAACCTGCAACGCGCGTTCTCGCCGGAAGACATCGGTGGCCTTGGCTACAGGGACATCATGAACACCGACAAGAACCGCTCGTACCAGGTCACCCTAGGCGCGAACGGTACCTTCGGCAGCAACTGGGACTGGGACGTCGGCTTCACCCGCACCGAGTACAAGCTGACCGAGCGCAACTGGGTCCGCTTCGCCGACCCGATCGATGCCTATTTCCGCGCCAACGTGCTCGGCCCCCAGCAGGGCATGGATCCGTACTACGGCATCTACCCGGTCTTCCAGCCGAACTACGAGGCGTTCTACCAGCCGATGTCGCCGGCCGATTTCGCCAGCTTCACCGGCTTCGTCAATACGGACAGCAAGACGGAAGACAACACCCTGCGTGCGCAGTTGACCAATGCGTCCCTGTTCTCGCTGCCCGGTGGCGACGCCGGCCTGGCAATCGTGGTTGAAGGCGGCACGCAAAGCTGGGACTACACGCCCGATGCTCGCCTGTTGCAGGACCCGGAGACACTGGAATCGGAGATCTGGGGTCTGACCTCGGTCAACGGCTCGGGTGATCGCGACCGTTACGCGGTGACGGGCGAACTGCGCATGCCGCTGTGGGAGCCCCTGACCGTCACCGTCGCGGGTCGTTACGACGCGTTCAAGGTCGCTGGACAGACGATCGACAAGCCGACCTACAGCATCGGTCTGGAATATCGCCCGGTCGAAAGCTTCCTGCTGCGCGGCAAATACGGCACCGCGTTCCGGGCGCCGACGCTTTCCGACGTGTTCCAGGGCCTCAGCGGTTACTACAGCTCGAACACCGACTACTACCGCTGCTCGCTGGAAGGCTTTACCCCCGGCAACACCGATGACTGCGCCTATGACAACACGCAGTATTTCGGCCAGCAGTCGGGCAACCCGGACCTCCAGCCGATCGAGGCGGACGTCTGGAACGTGGGCTTCGTCTGGGCTCCGATGAGCAACCTGTCGCTGTCCGTGGACTACTTCCACTGGGACATCCGCGACGAGGTCGACCAGCTGAGCAGCGACCAGCTGCTGCTGGCCGAATACTACTGCCGCACCGGCCAGGCGAATACCGCTTCGGCCAGCTGCGACAATGCTCTGGCATGGGTCACGCGCGGCGCGAACAGCGAGATCGAGCGCATCTACACGCCGAAGGTCAACGTGTCGCAGCAGAAGCTGGAAGCGGTCACCGCCAGCCTCAACTACGTCCTCGACATGGGCAAGTGGGGTTCGCTGGCGTTCGCAGGCAACTACACCAACAACCTCGAGCACACGGTCACGCCGCTGCCTGGCGAAGATGAGATCGACCTGCTGCGCGAGCCGTACTACATGTGGGTGTACGACGCCTATGCGAAGACCCGCGCCGACGCGTCGGTGGGCTGGAACATCGGCAAGTGGACCACGACCGTGTACGCCAACCGCATCGGCAAGACGCCGAACTACGTCGCGTATGCCACGGACTCGTGGGATGGGGCGATCAACGGAGCGCGTGCAGGCTGGTGGGCGCCGTACTCCACCTACAACCTGACGTTCAACTACGACGCCACCGACGACATCCGCCTGTCGCTGCTGGTCAACAACGTGCTGGACAAGACGCCGGAAGACCAGGCTTCGAACTTCCCGGGCACGGAAGACACGCCGTACAACAACTACCTGTACAACGTGTACGGCCGTTCGATCTATCTGGAAATGCGCTACAACTTCGGCAAGTAAGCTCTCCAGGCTGCCGGACAGGACCCCGCCGCAAGGCGGGGTCCTTTTTTTTTGCGACCTGCGCCACGCGCCCGTTGGGGCCGCCTTCCGTACGCCGCCGGATGCGGTATAACTGGCCGCAACCGCGCTGTTCCGACGCGGCAACTCAATCCCTGGGAGGGGACCATGCGTACCAAGTTGCTTGCCCTGCTGTTGCTGCTCCTGCCACTGAGCGCGTTCGCCCAGAACACGCCGGTCGGCACCTGGACCACCATCGACGACAAGACCCAGAAGCCCAAGTCCGTGGTCGAGATCTACCAGGCCAAGGACGGCAGCCTCGCCGGGCGCGTCACCGAGGTACTGCAGTCGGATCGCGGTCCCAACCCGGTCTGTGACAAGTGCTCGGGCGACCGCAAGGACAAGCCGGTCAAGGGCATGGTCATCCTGTGGGGGATCAAGCAGAAGGGCGACACGTGGGAAGGCGGCCAGATCCTCGACCCGGCCAGCGGCAAGGTCTATTCGGTGAAGGTCACGCCGGTGGACGACGGCAAGAAGCTCGAAGTCCGCGGCTTCATGGGTTTCTCGCTCCTCGGCCGCACGCAGACCTGGCAGCGCCGCTGAGCGCTTCCTTCAGCACCATCCAGCGCCCCGGCCGATGCCGGGGCGTTTTCGTTTGCGGCAGGTGAACACGGCGCGCATGCGATAATCCCGGCTCTTTTCGCCGTCCGGTTTGCCATGTCCCGCGAGTTCGTCGTCACCTGCGCCCTGCCCTACGCCAACGGGCACCTGCACCTCGGCCACCTGGTCGGCTACACCCAGGCCGACATCTGGTGCCGTGCGCAGCGAATGGCCGGCCATCGGGCCTGGTATGTGTGCGCCGACGACACCCACGGCACGCCCATCATGCTGGCCGCGGAGAAGGCCGGCACCACGCCGGAGGCCTTCATCGCCGGCATCCAGGCCAGCCACGAGCGCGACTTCGCCGAGTTCGGTGTGGCGTTCGACCACTACGACTCGACCAATTCCGAGCGCAACCGCATCCTCACCGAAGCGATCTACACCAAGCTCGACAACAACGGCCACATCGGCCGCCGCTCGGTGGCGCAGCTGTACGACCCGGTGAAGGGCATGTTCCTGCCCGACCGCTACGTCAAGGGCATCTGCCCGAACTGCGGCACGCCCGACCAGTACGGCGACAACTGCGAGAACTGCGGCGCGACGTACTCGCCGACCGAGCTGAAGGAACCGCGTTCGGTCATCAGTGGCGCCACGCCGGAGCTGCGCGAGTCGGAGCACTTCTTCTTCGAGGTGGGCCAGTTCCAGGATTTCCTGCGCGAGTGGCTGGCCGGCGACGTCGCGTTGCCGAGCGTGAAGGCCAAGCTGCAGGAATGGCTGGATGCCGACGGCGGCCTGCGTGCATGGGACATCTCGCGCGACGCACCGTATTTCGGCTTCCAGATCCCGGGCCATCCGGGCAAATACCTGTACGTGTGGCTGGATGCGCCCATCGGTTATCTGTCCAGCTTCCAGGCGCTTTGCGAACGCGAAGGGCTGGACTTCTGGTCATACCTCACCCGCGACAGCCAGGCCGAGCTGCACCACTTCATCGGCAAGGACATCGTCAACTTCCACGGCCTGTTCTGGCCGGCGGTGCTGCGCGGCGCCGGCTTCCGCGCGCCGACGCGGCTGCATGTCAACGGCTATCTCACCGTCGACGGCGCCAAGATGTCCAAGTCGCGCGGCACCTTCGTGATGGCCCGCACCTATCTCGAAGCCGGGCTCGATCCGGAGGCGCTGCGCTACTACTACGCCACCAAGACCACCGGCGGCGTGGACGACCTGGACCTCAACCTGGCCGACTTCGTCGCGCGCGTGAACGCGGACCTCGTGGGCAAGTTCGTCAATCTCGCCAGCCGCTGTGCCGGCTTCATCGAGAAGCGCTTCGATGGCCACCTCGCCGACGCGCTGCCCGACAGCGCGATGTACGCGCGCTTTGTCGAGCAGCTCGCGCCTATCGCGCAGGCCTACGAGCGCAACGAGGCCGCCACCGCGTTGCGCCTGACCATGGCGCTGGCCGATGAGGCCAACAAGTACATCGACGAGCACAAGCCGTGGGTGCTGGCCAAGCAGGATGGCGCCGAAGCGCAGCTGCAGGCCGTGTGCACGCAGGGGCTGAACCTGTTCCGCGTGCTCAACGCCGCGCTCAAGCCGGTGCTGCCGCGCGTGAGCGCGCAGGCGGAAGCCTTCCTGGCCGCTCCGGTCGCGACCTGGAGCGACGTTGCCGCGCCGCTGCTTTCGCACCGCATCGCCAGCTACACCCCGCTCTTCACCCGCATCGACCCCAAGCAGATCGAGAACATGATCGAAGCCTCGAAGGACTCGCTGAAGTCCGAAGCCCCGAAGACCGAGCCCGCTACCGCCAAGTCGGAGCAGAGCGCCAAGGCTCCTGCCGCCGCAGCTGCCGACTCGCAATACATCGGCATCGACGACTTCGCCAGGCTCGACCTGCGCGTGGGCCGCGTGGTCGCGTGCGAATTCGTCGAAGGTTCCGACAAGCTGCTGCGCTTCGAACTGGACGCGGGCGAGCTGGGCAAGCGGCAGATCTTTTCCGGCATTCGCGGTTCGTATGGAGAGCCCGAGAAGCTGGTTGGCCGCAGCGTCGTGTTCATCGCCAATCTCGCGCCGCGCAAGATGCGCTTCGGCGTGAGCGAGGGGATGATCCTGTCCGCCGGCTTCGATGGCGGCTCGCTGTTCCTGCTGGATGCCGACGCCGGCGTGCAGCCCGGCATGCCGGTACGCTGAACCGCGCACCCTGCTCGTAGGAGCCGGCCTTCTGGCGAGCTCGATCCGGCGATTCCGGTCGCCAGCAAGCTGGCTCCTACCACCGACCAAGGCGATGGCCTCCGACCTCACCGAACGCCTCGACCGCATCCTGCCGCAGACCCAATGCGGCCAGTGCGGGTTCGCGGGTTGCCGTCCCTACGCGGAGGCGATGGCGCGCGGCGAGGCAGACGTCGACCGCTGTCCGCCGGGTGGCGACACCGGTGCGCGCGCGCTGGCACGCGTGCTCGACGTGTCGCCCAGGCCTTTCGATCGCACGCGTGGCGAACACAAGCCGCCGCAGGTCGCGCTGATCGTCGAAGCCGACTGCATCGGCTGCACCAAATGCATCCAGGCCTGCCCGGTGGACGCCATCATCGGCGGATCGAAACACATGCACACCGTCATCGACCCGCTGTGCACGGGCTGCGAGCTGTGCGTCCCCGCCTGTCCGGTGGATTGCATCGTGCTGATGCCGACGTAGGCACAGCGCCGGCATTACTTCGAAGCTCTCCCAGCTGTCATTCCCGCGAAGGCGGGAATCCAGCGGACCGGTTTGTCATGTCCGATGCAAGCGGATTGCACTCGTACGCATGCACTCGGCTTTCGAATGCCGGACTCGCCGCTGAAGGATGGATTCCCGCCTTCGCGGGAATGACGGCTAGAGCGCTGTAACGCAACGTGACGCGATGCGCGCGGGAACGATGAACGGAATCTCGGGAGAGCGGTCGAACAGCGACGCCCGCCCGCACGTCACTGCCCGAACGTCACTTCGTCTCCGCTGTTCCTGCTGCGGCTCCCGTGGCTGCACACGCCGAGCACACGCGCTCCACCGTGTAGCCTTTCGCGCGCAGCTTTTCGATCACGCCATCGCTGCCCAGCAGGTGCAACGCGCCGACGACCACCAGCGTGTCGCCCTTCTTCACGCCGTCCAGCATCTCCTGGATCTGCGGCACCCACGCGTCGTTGCGTTCGACATTGACCATGCGATAGGTCTCGGGCGTCTTGTCCTTCATCTCCTCGCGCGCCAACGTGTCCAGACGCGCGACATCGCCTGCGCGCCAGGCGCCGTGCAGGTCGTTGAGCATGCCCGGCATCTCGGTGGGTTTGTCGATGAACTCCTTCAGCGACGCGACCTGCTCCGTCATCGGGCTGCCGTCGAGCACCTGCAGTTGCGTGTCGATGGACTCCAGGCCGCCCGTCGGCTTCTTGCTCGCCATCGCCTGCTGCATGAGTCGCTGGTCTAGGCCACTGTCCGCGCTGAAGCCCATCTGCTGCGAAATGCCGATCATCAGCGACAGGTTCACGAACCACGGTTCGTAGGCGTCGAACTGTGCAACGGACGCGCCGCGCTGGGCCAGGATGCGGTTGAACTTCTCGCGCGTCGCGGCCGGCAGCACCTGGCTGAGCGTGCGGCCATCGGCAAACGAAGCCGCGGCGAGGAATTTCTGTCCGGTAGCCGGATCGAGCATCTGTTCCGGCGGAATCTCGAACACCACCTTGTCCGACGCCTGGAACGCCTGGTCCACATCCTGCGAGAGCGGATAGTCCTCCGGCTTGAGCAGATGGAACGAGCCCAGCAGGTAGACCGCGTTGTCCCGATCCGACACCTTCCACAGGAGCGGCACCGGCGGCGCCTTGGCTGCAGCAACGGGCGCGGCAGCCGCCGCAGGCGTTGCAGGCGTTGCAGGCACCTTCGCCTGCTCGACCGCGACCGCAACGGACATCAGGCCGGCGGCAGCCAGCAGCGACAGGCAGAACATCTTCAGTCGGCGCATCGGTCGGACGTCCTCGGCAGGATCAGGGAGCGGCATGCTTGTAGGTCTTCTCGCCCGCCTGGATGGCCAGGTCGAGGCGATTCTCGGCTGGCGGCAACGGGCACGTCGCGAACGGCGTGAACGCGCACGGCGGGTTGTACGCCTGATTGAAATCCAGCAGCACCGTACCGCCGACGCCCGGCTTGGGCACGTCGAGGAAACGCCCCGCCGGATAACTGCCGTGCCCGCTGGTGCGGTCGGCGAACACCAGGAACAGGGTCTCGGCACCTTCGTCCAGGGCTTCGATGCGGTAGGTCTTGCCGTCGCGCTCGAACTCGATCGCGCCCGGGTTCGGCACCGGATCGGTCGTGCCGATGATGTTGGCGATCTCCAGGGTCTTGCCCGGCGGGTTGGCGACGAAGCGACCCTGCACGCGCCAGTCCGCACTCGCCGGCCAGTACTCCAGGCCGCGGAAGCCGGTGCGGGTGGCCGCATCGGCATGCTTCACGCGCAGCGCGTAGCGGTTGCCGCGCTTGATAACCGTGGCGATGCCCTTGCCCTCGTCGAACGTGAGCACGCTGGGGCCGGTTTGCGCGTCGTCTGCGCGCAGGATGACCTCGCCCTTCAGCGGTTCGCCGTCCAGCAGCACCGGCGTACCGGACTCCGGCACGAAACGCAGCCGACCGCCGTTGCCAAGCTCGATCATGCCGAAATGCGCCGGCCCCACCGCGAGCTGGATGCCGTTACCGGCAGAGGAGCCGATGTAATGCGCACCGGGCTCGATCCAGTGCAGGCCGACCAGGCTGGTCCAGCCGTCGGGACGGGTCAGGTCGGCGACGCGCTGCTGCCGCCAGAGTTCCAGTTCGCGGTCGAAGGCGGCCTGCGCGGCCTGCTTCTGTTCGGTGGATGCAGCCTCCTCGCCCTGCTTGCCGCATGCAGTGGCCGCGCACAGCATGGCCAGCAGCAACGCCCCCTTCGCATATGCAGTCATTCAACGTCCTCGCAGGAACCAGCGGTCCATTTCGGGCAGCGTGAAGCGTGCCCATGTCGGACGCCCATGATTGCATTGCCCGGAACGTTCCGTCGCTTCCATTTCGCGCAACAGGGCGTTCATCTCGGGCAAGGTGAGACGGCGGTTCGCACGCACGGCGCCATGGCAGGCCATGGTGGCGAGGAGTTCGTCGCGGGCCGCGGCGACGCGCCGCGATTCGCCGTGCTCGCGCAAATCGGCCAGCACGTCGCGCAGCAGCGCCTCGACGTCGCCATGGGCCAGCAATGCGGGCACGCTGCGCAGGGTCAGCGACTGCGGGCCGCTGCGCGTGACCTCGAACCCCAGTGCCGCCAGCGTCGCGGCTTCGCGCTCGGCGACCTCGGCCTCCCGCTCGGAGACCGCCAGCGAAGCGGGCACGAGCAGCGGTTGTGCGCGCAGACCCTCGCCATCATGCGCGGCCTTGAGCTTCTCGTAGCCGATCCGCTCGTGTGCGGCGTGCATGTCCACCACGATCAGGCCTTCGGCGCTCTCGGCCAGGATGTAAATGCCATGCAGCTGCGCGATGGCGTAGCCGAGTGGCGGCAGCGTGGCATCTCCGCTGGAGGGCAACGGTGCCGGCGAGTACATCGGCTGCGGTGTCGCCATCGCCGGGCCGACCGACGTTGCGCCGTACAGCGCCGCGTAGCCCGCACGGGCCTCGGCAACCTGCATCGGCAGCGGTGCCTGCGAGGCACGGTCGAAATAGGAGTACGTGGGCTGTGCAGCCGAACCGCCGCCCATGGCGGACGATTCGGCAGCGTGGGCAACCGCGACGCCCGGCACTTGGCCCGCACGCGTTTCCGCCAGCGCATCCTGCAGCGTGCGGTACACGAAGTCGTGGATCAGGCGCGCGTCGCGGAAGCGCACTTCGTGCTTGGCCGGATGCACGTTGACGTCGACGCGGCGCGGATCCAGCTCCAGGAACAGCACGTAGGCCGGTTGCCGCCCATGGAACAGCACGTCGGCATACGCCTGCTTGATGGCGTGCGCGATGCTGCGGTCGCGCACCGCACGACCGTTGACGTAGAGGTACTGCTGGTCGGCACTGGCCCGGTTATAGGCCGGCTGGCCGATCCAGCCGTGCAGCCGCAGGCCTGCGCCGGCGTGCTCGACCCGCAGCGCATTGCGCGCGAACTCCTCGCCGAGGGCCTCGTGCAGGCGCACTTCGGAGAGGAGATCGCCCTCGCCTTTCCACCGGCGCGACGGCTTGCCGTTGTGCGAGACGCGCAGCTCGACGTCAGGACGCGCGAGCGCGAGCTGGCGCAGCCATTCCTCGATGTGCCCCAGCTCGGTGCGCTCGGCTTTCAGGAACTTGCGGCGCGCGGGCACGTTGAAGAACAGGTCGCGCACCTCGACCGTGGTGCCCTGCGGATGCGGACGCGGCACGACCTGGCCGACGCGGCCGCCGTCCACTTCTAGCGTCGCCGCATGCTCGTTGCCGATGCGGCGTGAGGTGAGCGCGAAGCGGCTGACCGACGCGATGGAAGGCAGCGCCTCGCCGCGGAACCCCAGTGTGGCGACCCCCTCCAGGTCGTCCAGCGAGGCGATCTTGCTGGTGGCGTGACGGGAGATCGCCAGCGGCAGTTCCTCGGCGGCGATGCCCTGCCCGTCGTCGCGGATGCGGATCAGGCGGACTCCGCCTTCCTCCAGGTCGATGTCGATGCGGCGGGCGCCGGCGTCGAGCGCGTTCTCGACCAGTTCCTTGACCACGGACGCCGGTCGCTCGATGACCTCGCCGGCGGCAATCTGGTTGATGAGGGTGTCGGGGAGTTGGCGGATCGTCACGGCCAGGGCGACGCGTTGCGCATCGTCGGAAGGATCGGCGGTGATGATAGCCGACGCGGCCTGCGGCCGGTGGCGGCAGACAGGTGGATCAGAGGCTGCCGCCGCCTGCGCCCGCTTCCGCGTACTGCGCGTCGGCGCGCGCCGCATACAGCGTGCCCGGGGGCGGCTGGCGGGTGAAATACGTGTTGACCCCATCGAGCACCGCACGCGCCAGGTTGCGCTGGTGCGCGGGATCGATCAGGCGACGTTCTTCTTCCGGGTTTGAGATGAACGCCGTTTCCACCAGCATCGCCGGCATGTCGGACGTGCGCAGCACCGCGAAGTTGGCGCGCTCGATGTGCGGCTTGTGATTGGCACCCACGCGCTTGAGGCCGTCCAGCACGTGGCCGGCCGCGTCCTCGGACGCGCGCATGTGGCCGCTCTGGGTGAGATCCAGCAGCACCGAGGCCAGCGTGTTGCTGGTCTGTTCCAGACGCACGCCACCGATCAGGTCCGACGCGTTTTCCTTGTCGGCCAGCCAGCGCGCACGTTGCGACGACGCGCCCTTCAGCGACAGCACGTACACCGACGACCCGCGCGCGGCGCGGTTCTCGGCGGCGTCGGCGTGGATCGAGATGAACATGTCGGCCTTCGCCTGGCGCGCCAGTTGTGCGCGCCGCGGCAGCGGGATGAAGACATCGGTATCGCGGGTCAGGTAGGCCTTGAGGCCCGGCGTGGCGTTGACCTGCCGCGCAAGCTCGCGCGCAATCGCCAGGGTCACATCCTTCTCGCGCTTGCCGGTCGGCCCGAGCGCGCCAGGGTCCTGCCCGCCATGGCCGGCGTCGATGGCGATGACCAGCGGACGCATGCCGCGGCCGCGCATGATGTCCTTCATGGTCTTCACCGGCGCCTGCGCGGCGTCGGGCGCGGCAGCCGGCGACGGCGGCGCGGTGGCGACCGTGTTCGCTGCGGTGGAGCCCGGCATCGGCGTGGGCACGCCGGTCGCGATGCGGGTGGGAACGCCGGTGGCGATGGTCGTGGCGACCGGCATCTTCGACGGTGTGGTCGTGGCGACGCCTGACGCCGGGCCGTTCGGAGTCGCAGCAGGGACGGGCGTCGAAGGCGTGGACGTCGCAGGCCCCGACGTCGACGACGCAGACGTCGCCGGAGGCGCAACATTCGTTGCGGCGGTCGCGGTGGGCGCCGGGTTGGCCGAGGCCGGGGCGGTCGCGGCATTGCGCGAGGCCACGATTTCGCTGATCAGCTTGGTCGTCGCCGCAGCGGAGGCGGCAGACGGGTCCACCTTCGGCTCGGTTGCGCTGGGGGCAGGAGCGGACGCGGAGGCAGCAACCGGCTCGGGAGCCACAGGCACCGGAGCGGCAACCTGCACAGCGACCGACGTCGAACCAGCGGTCGGCCCATCACCCGGCCACTCCAGCACCAGGCGCGGACCGTCAGCGCCCTGTTCGATTCGGGGCTTCAGTACCGCAACTGGCTGAGCCAGATCGAACACCACACGCGCGGTGCCGGGCGTCGGCTCGCCGGTACGCACGGACTTCACCACGCCGGTGGCGGCCGGCAAGCGAACGCCGCGCGCCAGGCTGGACGCCGGCATGTCGATGACCAACCGGTCCGGCCCCTTGAGGCTGATGACCTTGTATTCGGAGGTGCGATCGAGGGCGATCTCGGCGCGGGTGCCGGTGGCACCGGAGCTCAGCTGCAAGCCCTTGATTTCACTGGCGTGGGACAGGTTCCATGCAAGGGCCGCCAGCAGCGCGAGGCCGAGCAGACATTTCTGGACGGTGGCGGCCTTGACACGCATGGCCGGTAGTCAAGCACCGGCCTGATGAATTTGCAAGCACTTTTTCCTTACGAATCCGGCACCTGCCGGACTTTCCTGCGGTTCCGTTCAGGAGTCGGCTGCAACTCCGTGGGCGACCGTGAGGCGGTCTATCCACTCCGCCCCGATCCCACTGCCCGCTTCCAGCCGGGCCTGCCGCCCGCGCCCCTGCATGGACATGTGCACCGTCAGGTCCGCTGCCGGCAGATGCCCGGTCCCGCGTTCCGGCCACTCGACCAGCCACAGGCGCACTTCCGCGCCGTCCAGGCCGAGAAACTCCAGTTCGCCGGGGTCGGAGATGCGATAAAGGTCGAGGTGCCACGCCTCTCCGCCCTCGGCGAGCGGATATCGCTCGACCAGCGTGTAGGTGGGCGAACGGATCGCCCCCTGCACTCCCAGCGCGCGCAACAGCGCGCGCGCCAATGTCGACTTGCCCGCACCCAGGTCGCCGTGCAGATGCACCACCGCATGCGCGGGACGCGTATGCGCCAGCGCCGCGCCCAGTGCATCGGTCGCATCGGCATCGGGCAACCACCGATCACTCATCATGTCCGCTCCGGATTGACGAAATGACGCAGCCACGGCATCAGGTCGCTCGGCAGCAGGCCGCGCTCGCCGCCGTCATGCGCTGCGGCATCGCCAGCTGCACCGTGCAGCAACGCGCCGCAACCAGCCGCGTCGAACGCACTCATGCCTTGTGCCCGCAACGCTGCGATCACACCACTGAGCACGTCGCCCATGCCGCCTACCGCCATGCCCGGATTGCCTGCGACAATGACTCGAGGCGTTTCGTGCGCAACCGCAACGAGGCTGCCGGCGCCCTTCAAGACAACGACGCACGCATAGCGTTCGACCAGCGCACGTGCAGCACCGAAACGATCCGCCTGCACCTGCGCCGTGGAGATGCCGAGCAGGCGCGCGGCCTCGCCGGGATGCGGCGTGATCACCGTGTCCGCAGGCAACGCGAACGGCCGCGTCGCGAGCAGGTTCAACGCGTCCGCATCGAGCAGCAACGGCTTGCCGCTGGCGATCACGCGCTCGTACAGATGCTGACCCCACTCGTGCATGCCGAGGCCCGGCCCCAGCGCCACCGCATCGGCGCGATCCAGTGCGTCGTGCATCGCGCGGTCGTCGCCGACCTCGTGCACCATCGCCTCGGGCAAACGTGCGAGCAGCGGCGCGATGTGGCGTTCGCGCGTTACCACTTCGACGAGACCGGCGCCGCCGCGAAGCGCGGCCTGCGCGCAAAGCATGATCGCGCCGCCGCTGCCGTGCTCGCCGCCGACGCACAGCACACGGCCGTTGCGTCCCTTGTGACTGTCGCGCGGCCGCGGCGCCAGCCAGCGCGCAAGATCGACCGCCGACAGGCGCTGCGCATACGGCGCTGCCTGCTCGAAGTCGCGCGCAGTGACATCCAGCGAGGCGAGCGAAAGCGTTCCTGCGTGATCCAGTGCCGGGCCGGTCCGCAGGCCCGCCTTCGGCGCGACGAATTCCAGGGTGCGTGTGGCCAGTACGGCGGTACCGGGCGCGCTGCCGCGGTCCGCGTCGACACCGCTGGGCACATCGAGCGCGAGCACCGGCACTCGCGACGCATTGACCACCTCGATCAGTGCACGCGTCGATGCATCGGGCTCGCGCGACAGGCCGATGCCGAACAACGCATCGACGACCACGTCGCACGGCGGCAGCACTCCGTCGAACACGCGAACCTGCGCGCCGGCCGATTCCAGCTCCGCGGCGGCGCGCACCGCCAGCTCGCCGCGCGGTGCGTGTTCATCCAGCCGCACCACCGTCACGTGGCGTCCTGCTTCGTGTGCATGGCGCGCCAGCACATAGCCGTCGCCGCCGTTGTTGCCGGGACCGCACAGCACCACGATGCGCCCAGCCTGCGGCCAATGCGCCAGCACTTCCCGCCACGCGGCCTGGCCGGCCCGGCGCATCAGCTCGAACGGGTCGCCCAGGCGGCGCGCGGCGGCGACTTCGACACGGCGCAGCGCCGCCGCGTCGAACAGCGCTTCTGCAAACGGGGCGGCGGCGTGGGGCATCGCGCGATTCTATACTTGCAGGGCCGTGGAACCTTCCGCATCACCGCCGTTGCCCCCCGTCACCCCGCCCGACTACGCCGCGCTGGCGCAGCGCGTGCGCGAGCTGGCGCGCGAGTTCGGCTTCCAGCGCATCGGCATCACCGGTATCGAGCTCGGCCAGGATGAAGCGCATTTGCGCGACTGGCTGGCGCAGGGGCTGTACGGCTCCATGGAATGGATGGCGCGTCATGGCGATCTGCGCGCGCGGCCGCAGGAGCTGCATCCGGGCACGCTGCGGGTGATTTCCGTCGGCCTGGATTACGGGCGCGATCCGGACGAAGCCTGGGCCACGCTGGATGACGCGGAGCGCGCCTACGTCGCGCGTTACGCATTGGGCCGCGACTACCACAAGCTCATGCGCCAGCGCCTGCAGCGGCTCGCCGACCGTATCGCCGAGGAGGTCGGCCCCTTCGGCCATCGCGTGTTCGTGGACTCCGCGCCGGTACTGGAGCGCGCGCTGGCCCGCAATGCGGGACTGGGCTGGATCGGCAAGCACACCTGCCTGATCGACAAGGACGGCGGTTCGCTCTTCTTCCTGGGCGAGATCTACGTCGACCTGCCGCTGCCCAGCGACGAGCCGGCCACGCCGCATTGCGGCACCTGCCGGCGCTGCATCGACATCTGCCCCACGCAGGCGATCGTCGCGCCGTATCGCCTGGATGCGCGGCGCTGCATTTCGTATCTCACCATCGAGCACGAAGGCCCGATCCCCGAGGAACTGCGCGCGCCCATCGGCAACCGGATCTTCGGTTGCGACGACTGCCAGCTCATCTGTCCGTGGAACAAGTTCGCCCAACGCACGGACGAACCCGACTTCCGCACGCGCAATGACCTGGACAAGGCCACGCTGGTGCAGCTGTTCGGCTGGAGCGAGCAGGAATTCCTGCAGCGCACCGAAGGATCCGCGATCCGCAGAAGCGGTTACGAGCGTTGGCTGCGCAACATCGCCGTAGCATTGGGTAACGCGCCGCCGACGCCCGAAGTCATCGACGCGCTACGCGCGCGCCGCGAGACGGCGACACCATTGGTGCGTGAGCACATCGAATGGGCATTGCGGCGTCATCGCGCCGCGTAAACCTCGCGGAATAACGGACTGCCGTGCCGGCGCGGGCTAGCCGCGCAAGCGCTGCAACAGCTCGCGCGTGACCGGATCGTCCGCATCGGCCTGGCCGGCGAGCGCGGGTAACAGGCGGCTGGCGACCTGCTTGCCCAGCTCCACGCCGAACTGGTCGAACGCATTGATGCCCCACACCAGCGACTGCAGGTAGACGCTGTGCTCGTACAACGCCAGCAGCGCGCCGAACGAGTGCGGCGTGAGCGCATCGAGCAGGATCATGGTGCTTGGGCGGCCGCCCGCGTAGGCGCGGTGCGGATCGTCGCTCGATTGCCCGTTGGCGAATGCCTCGGTCTGCGCCAGCAGGTTCGCATGCAGGGCGCGATGGTTGTCGGCATACGGCGCATCGGCCCGGACCACGCCAATGAAATCGGCAGGCACGATGGACGTGCCCTGGTGCAGTGCCTGGAAGAAGCTGTGCTGCGTATCGGTGCCCGCACCGCCCCACCACACCGGCACGGTGTCCGCCTCGACCGGCGAGCCGTCGGTGCGCACCGACTTGCCCAGGCTCTCCATCACCAGTTGCTGCAGGTAGTTGGACAGCAGTTTCAAGCGCTCGTCGTAGGGCAGCACGGCCTGCGTTGCGTAGCCCAGGCCATTGCGGTTCCACACCGAGGTGAGCGCATGCCACGCGGCGAGGTTCTGCTTCAGCGGTGTGTTCAGGACGTGCGCGTCCATCTCGGCGGCGCCGGCGAGCATCTGTTCGAACGCGTCCATGCCGATTGCCAGCGCGATCGGGAACCCGACCGCCGACCACAGCGAATAACGTCCGCCCACCCAGTCCCACATCGGCAGGATGCGTTCGGCCGGGATCGCGAACGTCTTGGCGGCGCGCTCGACGTTGGCCGAAACCGCGTACAGCCGCTCCGTGCCGCCCAGCCAGTCGCGCAGGATCGCGCCGTTGAGCAGCGTCTCCTGCGTGCCGAAGGTCTTGGAGATCAGCACGGCGGCCGTGCGCGCGGGGTCGAGCCCGGCAAGCACGCGCTGCGCCGCATGGCCATCGACGTTGGAAAGGAAATGCACGCGCAGGCGACCCGGCCCGGGTCCGCTCAGCGCATCGACTGCAAGCCGCGGCCCGAGATCCGAACCACCGATCCCGACGCTGACGACGTCGGTGATGTCGCTGCCGGCCAGCACCTCGACGAGCTGGCGCATGCGCTTGCGGGCTTCCACTGCCTGCGTGTGTGCCTGCTTCGCGACCGGCGCATCCGACAGGTCGCTGCGCAGCGCGGTGTGCAGGACCGAGCGGCCTTCGGTGAGATTGATCTTTGCGCCGTCGAACAGCGCCTGCAGGCGTCCCGATACATCGACCGCCTCGGCGAGGGCGAACAGCGCGTCGAGCGCTTCGCGGTCGTAATGCTGGCGGGCGAAGTTCGCGTAGACCGGGCCGACGCGCAGCGCGAAATCGCGGGCGCGCGCCGGATCCTCGGCGATCAGCTTCTGCAGCGGGTGACGGGTCACACGCCCTGCCTGGGCGCGAAGTTGGCTCAGACTGGCGTGGTTGCTCATTCGTCGATCAGGCGGCCTGTGCGGGCATCGAACGGTTGGTGTGGGTCAGCGCGTTGTGGCGGTCCACGTAGACCAGCGTCGGCTTGTACTTCGCGGCCTCGGCCTCGTCGCACACGCCGTAGGCGCAGATGATCACCAGGTCGCCGGGCTGGGCGCAGTGCGCCGCGGCACCGTTGACCGAGATCACACCGCTGCCTTCCTCGCCGCGGATGGCGTAGGTTACGAAGCGCTGGCCGTTGTTGACGTTGTAGATGTGGATCTGCTCGTACTCACGGATGCCCGAGATGTCGAGCAGGCGGCCATCAATGGCGCAGGAGCCTTCGTAATGCAGCTCGGCGTGGGTGACGGTGGCGCGATGGATCTTGGCCTTGAGGACGTTCAGGTGCATGGATTCCGGCTCCGACCGCGGACGTGCGGGCGTGTGAGACGCCAAGTCTAGCAGCGCATGGCGCAGCGCAACATCCACGGGGCAGCCGGATTGGCGCCGGCCGTGGAACGGTTCAGATCACCGCCGGATACTCGCCGGGACGGCCCTTCAGGCGTCGAATTCGAGGTTGTCGATCAGGCGCGTCCGGCCCAGCCGGGCGGCGATCAGGGCCACCCGCGGGCCCGCATCGCCGTCAGCCGGCTCGGTCAGGTCGTGCCGGCGGACCACGGCGTAATCCGGCGCGAAGCCGTCCGCGACGAGTCGCTCGCGGGCCTCGCGCTCGACGGCTTCCCGTGGATGCCCTGCCCGGATGGCGTCAGCCATGACCTGCAGGCAGCGGTGGATGGCGGCGGCCTGGCTCCGCTCCTCCACAGAGAGATACTGGTTGCGCGAGCTCATCGCCAGCCCGTTCGTCTCGCGGACGATGTCAGCGCCCACGATCTCGATCGGGAACGCCAGGTCGCGGACCATGTAGCGGATCACCGCGAGCTGCTGGTAGTCCTTGCGGCCGAACATCGCCACATCCGGCTGCACCTGGTTGAACAGTCGCGACACCACGGTGGCGACACCATCGAAATGGCCGGGACGATGCGCGCCCTCCAGCACCTCCGTCACGCGCGGCACCTGCACTCGCACCGTCGCGTCCACGCCGTAGGGGTACATCGTCTCCACGGAAGGCAGCCACATCGCGTCGCAACCGGCGGCTTCCAGCCCGCGGGCATCTGCCTCCGGCGTGCGCGGGTAGTGGGCGAAATCCTCGTTCGGCCCGAACTGGGTCGGATTGACGAACACGCTGGCCACGACCCGGTCCGCCCGCGTGCGCGCCAGCCGCACCAGCGAGAAATGACCGTCGTGCAGATTGCCCATCGTCGGCACGAAAGCCACGCGCAGCCCGCCCCGCTTCCAGTCGCGCACGCGCTCACGCAGCGCTTCGAGTTCGTTGAGGATTTCGATCATGTTGGCGGTCGTTGTTGGACGCAGACTTGTTCGACGCAGATCAACGCAGATAACGCGGACAAAGCTCTAAAAGGTATTAGCGCCGATCACAGTGACTGCCGACCAGGATCGCAGTTCTTCGTCCGCGTCATCTGCGTGAATCAGAAAAGATTCGCCCGGGCGTCAGGCGTAGGAATGCTCGGCATCCGGAAAGCTGCCGTCGCGCACGGCTTTCGCGTACGCAGCGAAGGCGCCCGCGACGGAGCCGCCCTCGGCCAGGAAATCCTTTACGAAGCGCGGGCGGCGGTGACCGGAGTTCACGCCCAGCAGGTCGTGCAGAACCAGCACCTGGCCGTCGCACTGCGGCCCGGCGCCGATGCCGATGGTCGGGATGTGCAGATCGGCGGTGATGGCGGCCGCAACCGGGGTCGGCACGCATTCCAGCACCAGCATCGCCGCGCCGGCCTCCTGCACCGCGCGCGCGTCCTCGCGCAGGCGCGTCGCAGCAGCTTCATCACGGCCCTGAACCTTGTAGCCGCCCAGGCGCAGCACCGACTGTGGCGTGAGCCCGAGGTGCGCACAGACGGGAATCTCGCGTTCGACCAGAAAGCGGACGACGTCGAGCTTGTGGCCCGCACCTTCCAGCTTGACCATCGCCGCGCCCGCCTGCAGCAGCTGTGTGGCGGCGTCCAGCGCGCGCTCCGGCGTGGCGTCGGCCTGGAACGGCAGGTCGGCGATCAACAGTGCCTTGTCCAGACCGCGCGCCACGCAGGCGGTGTGGTACGCGATGTCCGCAATCGTGACCGGCAGCGTGCTGTCGTGGCCCTGCACAACCATGCCGAGCGAGTCGCCGATCAGCACCAGGTCGATGCCCACGTCGTCCATGGTCCGGGCAAAGCCGGCGTCGTAACAGGTCAGCATCACCAGCCTGCGGCCATCGCGCTTGGCTTCGGCCAGCGCCGGCACGGTCCAGGGTTTGTCGTGGGGGGTTCCGGTGTACATGGGCGGGGCGGCGCCGTGGCGGGGCGCTCAGTCCGGGTCGTGGGGGTCCGCATACGTTACCCCTTGGACCTCCGCCGGTGCCATCCTGGCCAATGCCTGACGCACGAGCCCGACGCGCGGGATCGACAGATCGGGTGCGATTTCCGCCAATGGCACCAGCACGAAGGCCCGCTCGTGCAGGCGTGGATGCGGCACATGCAGGCCCGGCTCGTCGATCACCTCAGCGCCGTACAGCAGCAGGTCGAGGTCGAGCGTACGCGGGCCCCAGCGATCGCTGCCGTCGGCGCGACGGTTGCGCCCAGCGTGGCGTTCGATGTCGAGCAGGTCGGACAGCAACTGGCGCGGCGTGCGCGAGGTGCGCAGCATCGCGACGGCATTGATGAAATCCGGCTGGTCGGTCACGCCCCAGGCCGCGGTGCGATAGAGGCGCGAGGCACGCTCGAGCTGCGTGCCGGGCAGCGTCCCCAGTGCCTCAAGCGCGCTGCGCAGCGTCGCGATGCTGTCGCCCAGATTGCTGCCCAGCCCGACGAAGGCGGTGACGCTGTCGCCGGCCGAACTCATTCGCCGCCAGCACCGGCCTTGCGGCGACGACGCCGGCGGCGGCGCGGCGCATCGCCTTCTTCCGAGGTTTCCGCCTCACGCTGCGAATCCAATTGCGCGGCAAGCGCATCGCCCGGCTTGGTCTGCGCCTCGCGCCAGAACGCGACGTCATCGGCGTGTTCGTCGGAGGCCGCCAGCCGCAGCGTGAGGAAATCGAACGCCGCACGGAAGCGCGGATGCGACAGTAGGCGGAACACGCGCTTGCGCTGGCGCTGCGAGAAACGCGTCTGCAGCAGCCAGATTTCCTGCATCGGCAGCGAAAAGCGACGCGGCAGCGCAATGGTTTCCAGCTGGTGCACGGTGACGCGATCCGCCGCGCGACGCTGCGCCTCGGCCGCATGCACGCCCTGCGCCTGGAGCGACATCAATGCGCGGCAATACGCAGGCCACAGCAGCAGGGCGAAAAGGAACGCCGGCGAGACCGGTTCGTCGTTGGCCACACGCGTGTCGGTGCCCTTCAGGCCTTCCAGCAGCATCCGGCGCAGGGCGCCGCTGCGGTTGGCCTTGAGTGCGGCGGCGGTCTCCGGCAACAGCACCGGCAGCAGGCCGTGCCGTTCCAGGCCGATGAAGCTCTGCACCGCATGGCCGGCCAGGAACAGCTTCAGGCATTCCTCGAACAGACGGGCAGGTGCGGCGTCGCGCAGCAACGGTGCCAATTGCGGAATCGGCGTTGCGGTTGCGGTCTCGATCTGGAAATCGAGCTTGGCCGCCAGCCGAACCGCGCGCAGCATGCGGACCGGATCCTCGCGGTAACGCGATTCCGGATCGCCGATCAGGCGCATCAGGCGGTTGCGCACGTCCTCGTATCCGCCGACGTAGTCGCGCACCGAGAAGTCTTCGATGGCGTAGTACAGCGCGTTGACGGTGAAGTCGCGACGGACCGCGTCTTCCTCGATGCTGCCGTACACGTTGTCGCGCAGCAGGCGCCCGCCCTCGTGCAGTTCGCGGTCGCCGCTGCCGTCGTCGCTGTTGGCGCGGAACGTCGCCACCTCGATGATCTCGCGGCCGTACACCACGTGCGCCAGGCGGAAGCGCCGGCCGATGAGGCGGCAGTTGCGGAACAGTCCCTTGACCTCGTCCGGAGTCGCGTTCGTGGCGACGTCGAAGTCCTTGGGGTGCCCGCCGATCAGCAGGTCGCGGACCGCGCCGCCGACCAGGTACGCGGCGAAGCCGCCTTCGCGCAGGCGGTAGAGCACGCGCAGGGCGTTGGGGCTGATGTCGCGGCGCGAAACGTTGTGCTGGTCGCGCGGGATGATCTGCAGTTGGGTATGGATATCGGGTTGCATCGAGCGGGCGTCGCCGCATTCCATGAATTCGATGGGGACCGTTGCCGCAGGCAACAGCGGCGCATATACTAGCAAGCCGCGTTGCGTTGAGAGCCGACGCGGGGTTTACGCACCATCAGCTCCCTTCGTCTAGAGGCCTAGGACGTGGCCCTCTCAAGGCTAAAACACGGGTTCGAATCCCGTAGGGAGCGCCAAATTCCACTTGCCCCGCCAGCGCAACAGCGCGGCGGGGCAAGTCGTTTCTGGGCCCGGCGCAGTCCATACGCGCTGCCTCGGCCCTCGAGTGCCGGGAGGTTGGATCAGCCCGGCCGGCCCGTTTGCCGAAACAGGCGCAGCTTGGGGCCCGCCTGCCCGAGTCGCTAAACTATTGCGATCACGCGCCCGCCCTTCTCCGCGCGCTCTTACGGAAGACCCTGCCATGCCCTTCGTCGTCACCGAGAACTGCATCAAGTGCAAGTACACCGACTGCGTCGAGGTGTGCCCGGTCGACTGCTTCCACGAGGGCCCGAACTTCCTGGTGATCGACCCGGACGAGTGCATCGACTGCACGCTGTGCGAGCCGGAGTGCCCGATCAACGCGATCTACCCGGAGGACGATGTTCCGGCGGGCCAGGAAGCCTTCGTCGCGCTCAATGCCGAGCTCTCCAAGGCCTGGCCGGTCATCACCACCCGCAAGGACGCGTTGCCCGATGCGAAGGAATGGGAAGGCAAGCCCGGCAAGCTGGACATGCTGGAGCGCTGAACCCCGGCATTCCGCAAGGAATACATCGGCCTCCATCCCGGACGGCCAAACGAAAACGGGCGCCCCAAGGCGCCCGTTTTGCGTTGAAGCCGTACGCTCAGCGCGCGCCAAGCGACTGGCGCAGCGCGTCGATCAGCTTCTTCGGCGCATCGCCCGTAGCAGGCAGGCCACGCGGGTCGACCGCGGAAATGTACGAACCCGCCTCGGTGCCGGCCACGCGCACCAGGAAGTTGCTGCCCTCGTAACTCACGTCGTACACGCCGAGCGCTTCGGCGCGAGTGGTGACGGTGAGGCCTTCGACGGTGGCGAGTGCCTCGCCCACCTTGGCGAACGCTTCCTCGCGGGCGGAAGGCACGGTGAAGCCGCCCGATGCCTGTCCCGACGCGACGGCATCGCGAGCGGCGGCCGACGGCACGTTCACCGCGGCGTCGGTGCGAGGCAGGTCGAGGTCCGGCGGAACCTCCAGCGGACGCATCTCCGGGCTCTGCGCGTACAGATCGTCGGTCTTGCGGAACCAGCTGCAGCCTGAGCCAAACACGATGCCGGCCAGCACCAGGGTGGCCACGACGGCACGGGACATCGGAACGTTGGAACGCATGTAAGTCTCCTGCAGGGGTTCAGGCCGCGACGGTTTCGTCGTGGCAGTCCAGTTCGAGTTGGGCGACCAAGCGGGCAATCTCCGCCACGGCGCCGGCATGTTCCGCCGACAGCGACAGCAGCGGCAGCCGCAGACCATGACCGATGCCCTGCCCGGCCAGCAATGCCTTGACCGGGATGGGATTGGGCTCGACGCCCAGGAAATCGTAGGCCGGGCGCATGCGCGCATCGAGCGCCTCGGCCGTATCGCGCTTGCCGCCACGCGCCAGGTCGGCGAGGCGACGGAAAGCACGCGGCAGCACGTTGGACGCCACCGAGATGACACCATCCGCACCGGCGAGCATCGCCCGGCACGCGGTCGGATCGTCGCCGCTGAGCACGGCGAAACCTTCGCCCTTGAACGCCAGCAGCGCCGTCATGCGTTCGGGCTCGCTGCGTGCTTCCTTGATGCCGACGATGCGCGGGTGCGGTGCGAGTTGCGCCACGGTCTCCGGCAGCAGGTCGCCGCCGGTGCGGCCCGGCACGTTGTACAGCACGATCGGCAGCGCGCCGTCCTCGGCGATGGCCGTGTAGTGCGCGACGAGGCCCGCCTGGGTCGGGCGCACGTACGGCGGCGTGACGATCAACGCGGCGTCGGCGCCCAGCGCACCGGCACGGCGCGTCTGCTCGATGGTCTTGGCGGTATTGGACAGGCCGGTGCCGGCCAGCACCGGAATGCGCCCGGCGATGTGCTCCACCGCGATGCGCAGCAGGGCGTCGTATTCGGCGTCGAACAGCGCGGCCGCTTCACCGGTGGAACCGGCCACCACGACGCCCTGGGTGCCGCCTTCCAGCTGCTGGTCGAGCAGGCGGCGCCAGGCGTCGAGATCGAGTTCGCCGGCCGCGTTGAACGGCGTCGCCAGCGCGGTGATGCTGCCGGAAAGTCGCAAGATGGTGGTTCCGAGGTCCGCGTTGCAGGATTCCCGCGCGGTGCGCAGGGCGTAAGGTCGGCGAAGATCGCCTGGAGATCGCGCAAGGATGTTACTTGCGGCCCGAAAGCGCGGGCAAGTATGCTGCCCGCCAGCACAGCCCCCTCACGGGCGACCATTCAGTATCCGAGCTGAAGCTCACCAGGACAGGCGCCGCCTTGACCGATCCCGCTTCCCGGCCGTCGCCGAACGAAAACCACCTCCTGATCAACGCCTACACGACGCATCCGGAGTCGCCGCTGCTATCGGTGACGCGCCGGATCGCCGATTCGGGCTGCAACCTGGTGGACGCGCGCCTAGCCACGGTCGGCCGAGACGTGTCGGTGACCACGCTGGCCGTGGGTTCGTGGGACGCGGTGGCCAAGCTGGAGGCCATGCTCACCCGGCTGGAGCGCGAGGAAGGCCTGAAACTGGTGTGGTATCGCACCGGTCCCAAGCAGGTGCAGTCGAACCTGCTGCCGTACGTGGTGGAAGTGGTGGCGGCCGACAAGGCCGGCATCCTGTTCCAGCTGGCCGACTTCTTCGACCGCCAGGGCATCACCATCGAAAGCCTGCACAGTTCGCGCTACCGCGCCATGCAGACCGGCGCGGAGATGTTCTCGGCGCAGATCACCATCGGGGTGCCGTCGAGCATGCACATCGCGGCGTTGCGCGACGACTTCCTGGAATTCTGCGACCACCTCAACCTCGACGCGATCATGGACCCGATGAAGTTCTGATCGTTGCAGCACGGCAGGCGTGCCTGCCCGGAACTAAGACGAAAATGCTCGACACCGGCGATCGAATCCCGAAAGACGTGTCCGACCTGCCCCTGGCGCTGTCCAGCGGCGAAACCGCTTCGCTGAAGGACTTCAAGGGCCAGTGGCTGGTGCTGTACTTCTATCCGAAGGACAGCACGCCGGGCTGCACCACCGAAGGCATCGACTTCAACGCGCTGCTGCCGAAGTTCAAGAAGCTCGGCGCCACCGTGCTGGGCGTCTCGCGCGATTCCATCAAGTCGCACCAGAACTTCTGCGCCAAACAGGGCTTCAGGTTCGAGCTGGTCAGCGATGCCGACGAATCGCTGTGCAACGCCTTCGGCGTGATCAAACCGAAGAAGCTGTACGGACGCGAATACGTCGGCGTGGAGCGCAGCACCTTCCTGATCGACCCGAAAGGTGTCATCGCCCGGTCTTGGCGACCGGTCAAGGTTCCGGGCCATGCCCAGGCCGTGCTCGACGAACTCAAGGCTGCCGCAACGCAGTGACCCCTTCCGCCCGCCCCTCGTCCTGCCGTCCCGCCCCGCGGGCCACGGCAGCGTCGCCGTGGGCGCGTGGCGCGACCCTTGCACCACCCAGCTGTAACCCGTACCTCACGCTCAACCCGCATCGGAGCATTCGATGACCAGAAGCAAGCGGATCTACGTGCTCGACACCAACGTCCTGATGCACGACCCGACCGCGCTGTTCAAATTCGAGGAACACGACGTCTTCCTGCCCATGCAGGTCATCGAGGAACTCGACAACGCGAAGAAAGGCACCTCAGAAGCCAGCCGCAACGCGCGCCAGGTCAGCCGCTTCCTCAACGAACTGATCGAGGCCACCGGCACCGACCAGATCTCCACCGGCATTCCGCTCACGCGTCCGCAGGGCCTGCAGCTGCGCGGCGCGCAGAGCATCGGCAAGCTGCGCTTCCAGACGCGCGACTTCGACGCGGGCAAGCGCTTCGGCGCGGTGATCCCCGACAACCACATCCTGGGTTCGATCCTCTCGCTGCGGGAAGCCGAGCCCGGCGTGCCGGTGGTGTTCATTTCCAAGGACATCAACCTGCGCATCAAGGCGTCGATCGCGGGGATCGTGTCGGAGGATTACGAGAACGACCGCGCACTCGACGACTTCAGCCTGCTGTACACCGGCGCGACCGCGCTGCCGGAGGACTTCTGGCAGCGCTATGGCAAGGACCTCAAGTCGTGGACCGAGAAGGGCCGCACCTTCTACGAGATCTCGCGTCGCGAGGACGACGACTTCCATCCCAACCAGTTCCTGTACCTGCCGGGTGACGAGGAGTCCGAACTGAAGGTCGCACGCACCAGCGACTCGAAGGTGGTGCTGCAGATCGTCGATGACTACCGTCATCACCAGCATGCGGTGTGGGGTATCGCCGCGCGCAACCGCGAGCAGAACTTCGCGCTCAATGCGCTGATGGACCCGGAGATCGACTTCGTCACGCTGCTCGGCACCGCCGGCACCGGCAAGACCCTGCTCGCGCTGGCCGCTGGCCTGGCGCAGACCATGGACCAGCAACGCTATCGCGAGATCATCATGACGCGCGCGACGGTGAGCGTCGGCGAAGACATCGGCTTTTTGCCCGGCACCGAAGAGGAAAAGATGACGCCGTGGATGGGCGCGCTGACCGACAACCTGGAAGTGCTGACGCACAACCAGGACGGCGGCAGCTGGGGCCGCGCCGCGACCAACGACCTGCTGGCCAGCCGCATCAAGATCCGCTCGCTCAACTTCATGCGCGGCCGCACGTTCCTCAATCGCTGGCTGATCCTCGACGAGGCGCAGAACCTCACGCCCAAGCAGATGAAGACGCTGATCACCCGCGCAGGCCCGGGCACCAAGATCGTGTGCCTGGGCAACGTGGAGCAGATCGACACGCCGTACCTGACCGAGACGACGTCCGGACTGACGTATGCGGTCGACCGGTTCAAGAACTGGGAACACAGCGCGCACGTGACGCTGCGTCGTGGCGAGCGTTCGCGGTTGGCGGATTACGCGTCGGAAGTGCTTTGAGGCGGTTGCAGTAGAGAATCGCTGAGGGCCAGGAGCGGAATCCCCCCTACCCCTCTTTTTCAAAGGGGGGAACTTGCTCGTCAACTTGCTGTTGCTCTGGGAGGCGATCCCCCTGCCCCCCTTTTCAAAAGGGGGGAATTTGCTCGTCGACTTGCTGTTGCTATGGCAGGCAATCCTCCTCTCCGCTTTTTGAAGGAGGAACCTTTGCTCGCCCAGACGCTCCCGCCCCCTCCTTTGGAAAAGGAGGGTTGGGGAGGATTCGCTTGCCGCCCCGGATCGCTCCTTTGCACCACGTTGCCCAGGCCGGCGAAGATGACTGCTGATCCGGCCACTGCCGGTGACGTCGCGAGGGGCTTTGTCTTGATCACTCGATTGCCGGCCTGGGTCTGGATCGGTGCCGCCAGCCTTGCGATGGTCGCGGGCATGGTGAACGTCGTCGGCTACCTGGGCTTCGAGCACCAGGCGGTGACGCACCTCACCGGCACTACGAGCCTGCTCGGCGCGGCGCTCGCGCATGGTGACGCCCGGGCAGCAGCGCACCTGATCCTGATCGTGCTGTCCTTCGTCATCGGCGCGGTGCTCAGTGGCGTGATCATCCAGGACAGCACGCTGCGGCTGGGGCGTCGCTACGGCGTGGCGCTGGCGATCGTGGCCGTGCTGCTGGCGGTGTCGGTGCCGCTGTTCGAACGCAGGGAGATCGCCGGCGCGGCGTTTGCCGCGATGGCCTGCGGCCTGCAGAACGCGATGACCGCCACCTACAGCGGTGCGCTGGTGCGCACGACGCACCTCACCGGCATGTTCACCGACCTGGGCGTGTTCCTGGGGCATCGCCTGCGCGGTGCGCGCCCGGAGCCGCGCCGGCTGTGGCTGTGCCTGTCGATCATCGGCGGGTTCCTGTTGGGCGGCATCGCCGGCGCGCTGCTGTTTCCCGCGCTGCAATACCGCACCTTGTACCTGCCTGCGGCGCTGACCGGCGTGACCGGCGTGGCGTATGCGATCTATCGCCACCGGCGCGGTCCGGCAGGCACACTGTCGTCATGAATATCGCTTCCGCAACGCCCTGCGCATTGACCATTGCCGGCTCCGACTCTGGCGGCGGCGCGGGCATCCAGGCCGACCTCAAGACCTTTGCCGCGCACCGGGTGCACGGGTTGAGCGCCATCGCCGCGCTCACCGCGCAGCACACGCGTGGCGTGACTGCGGTGCACGTGCCGGACGTCGGATTCCTGCGTGCGCAGATCGATGCCTGCTTCGACGACTTCGACATCGGCGCGGTGAAGCTGGGCATGCTCGCCAACGCGGAGGTCATCCGCGCGGTGGCCGATGCACTCGAGTACTACCGCCCCGCGCACGTGGTCCTGGACCCGGTGATGGTGTCCACGTCCGGTGCGCGGCTCCTAGAAGCCAATGCACTCGACGCATTGCGCACGCGCCTGCTGCCGCTGGCGACGCTGGTCACGCCCAACCTGCCGGAAGCCGAACTGCTGATCGGCCGCGGCATCGCCGACATGGACGCCATGCACGCGGCGGTCGGCGCGCTGCACGCGCTGGGCGCCCGCGCGGTGCTGCTCAAGGGCGGTCACCTGCCCGTCGAAGCCGGCTCGCAGGCGGACGTCGTGGACCTGTTCTCGCAGGATGGAGAGTTGCGGCGCGTCGCGCATGCACGCCTGCAGGTGGATGCGCACGGCACCGGCTGCACGCTTGGGTCGGCGGTGGCGGCCAACCTGTGCCTTGGCCACGAGCTTGGACGCAGTTGCGAACGCGCGGCCGATTACGTGCACGCCGCGCTCGTTGGGGGATATCGCCCGGGGCGCGGCGATGTGCTCGTGCTGGATCACTTCGGAGCGGCACCGCATGGATGAGTCGATCGACAGCGGAGCCGTGCGTGCGCTGGAGCTGGACGCGGAGGCGGCCGACGGGCACCGCTTCCAGTTGCTTGCGCGCGTGCCCGCGCAGCCACAGGCGAGCGTGTTGTGGTTGCCGGCGATGGGCATCGCGGCCCGGCATTACCTGCCGCTTGCCGACGCACTGGCGGCACGCGGCATCGCGGTGTTCGTGCACGAATGGCGCGGCGGTGGCTCGAGCGACGTGCGTGCGAGCCGCGACTGCGACTGGGGCTACCGCGAGCTGCTGACGCTGGACATTCCGGCCAGCGAGGCGTTGGTGGCCGGACACGCGCCGGGCGTGCCTCGCATCCTGGGCGGACATAGCCTCGGCGGCCAGCTCGCGTGCTGTCGCCTCGGCCTGTCGCCCGACTCGGCTGCACGGCTGTGGCTGGTGGGCAGTGGTGCGCCGTACTGGCGCGCGTTCCCGCTGCGCACCAAGTGGTGGCTGCCGTTCGTCTACCGCTTCCTGGCCTGGCTGGCCGAACGCCACGGCGCCCTGCCCGGCCGTCGCATCGGCTTCGGCGGGCAGGAGGCGCGCGGGGTCGTCCGTGACTGGAGCCGCTCGGGGCTGAGCGGCCGTTATGCCGCAGCGGGCGTCGACGTCGACCTGGAAGCCGCCATGGCCGCGCTGACGCTCGACGCGCATGCCGTGGTGCTGGAGCGCGACTGGCTCGGCCCCCTGCCCTCGCTGCGCTTCCTGCTGTCCAAGCTGCGCCACTCCTCCCAGCGCATCGACGTGCTCGATGCTGCCACCCTCGATACGCGCGCCGACCACTACGCCTGGATGAAGCAGCCGCAGGCTGTAGTCGCGGCCCTGCTGGACTAGCGTCCGTCGCAGACGCCGATCTGCGTTTGCCCCCTCAAGGACCCGATCCGCCGCGAGGCGGAACCGGGCGACAACGGGGAGCCAGACCGCATGCGCAGGAAGTTGGGCACCGCCACACCCGGCTGGGCGATCCTGAAGTTGTTGCTGATCGCGGCCTGGCTGCTGGGCACCAACCGGTTGCTCGCCGAGCGCATCGCGCATATCGGGCTGCAACCCGGACTGGCCGTGTTCGCGGCGGTCTGGCTGGTGTGCGTGCTGTCGATGCTGGTACTCGCGTTCCACGGACGCCCGCTTGCGCGCGTGGTGTGGAGCGCGGTCTTCTTCGCCGGCAGCGTCTTCACCCTCGGCCACGCGCTGATCGCGTCGCGCCACCTGGGTTTGCTCGACTTCGAACAACTGTTGGGACTGGCGGGCTTTGCCGGCAACCTGGCCGGCTTCCACGATGCGGAACTGATCGAGGCCGTCTCGTGGTCGCTACTGGGCGTGGTGGCGATGAACGTGCCGCCGTGGCTCAATCCACCGCAAACCCGCCGACTGCTGGACTGGCCGCTGCGGCATGCCGGCCTGCTGCCGCTGGTGCCGGTGCTGCTGATCTCGACGATTCTCTACCTGCGCGGCGGTGAAGGGTCCAACGGGTTCCCGGGGCAGTTCAACACGGCCGCGTTCGCCACGGTCCTCGTCGCCGAGAGGACGCTGGCGCCTGCGGCGCCGCAGCGCGAGGACATCGCCGTCGCCCATTCCGGGCAGCAGCCGTTCCGCCACATCGTGCTGGTAATGGACGAGAGCGTGCGCGGCGACTACGTCGACCTCAACGTCGACGACGGCGTGGAAACGGGGCTACGGCCGCTAGGCCCGGCATTGTTCAATTTCGGCATCGCCGCCTCCGCCGCCAACTGCTCGTCTACCTCGAACGCCAGCGTGCGCTACGGCGTGCGGCGCGGCAGCTACCTCGACGACCTGAAGGTGAATCCTTCGATGTGGCGCTACGCCGCCAGCGCGGGCTACCGCACCATCTACCTGGATGCACAGCGCCACGGCGGGCGCCTGCACAACTTCATGGACGAACGCGAGGTCGGCGAGATCGACGAGTTCGTGCAGCTCGATCCATCCTTCAGCGCCGACCGCAAGGACGTGGAGGCCGGACGCCTGCTCGGCCGCATGCTGGTGCGCGAACGCCCCAGCTTCATCTTCGTCAACAAGATGGGCTGCCACTTCCCCTACGAGGGCAAGTATCCGCTCGACCGCACGCTGTACTCGCCGACCATGGCGCGCGATTCGACGTCCAACGAAGTCAAGGCCGACGGGGCCGGTTTCCGTCTGGCCAAGAACGACGAGGAGCGGTGGCGGCAGGTCAACAGTTATCGAAACTGCCTGGCCTGGAACACGCGCGGCTTCTTCGACGAGGCCCTGGCCGACGCGTCGCTGGAAGACACGCTGGTGCTGTACACGGCCGACCACGGCCAGAACTTCCACGAGGACGGCAGCGCGGGTTCGCAGACCCACTGCACCATCGGCGCGGCGTCACCGGGCGAAGGGCGCGTGCCGCTGGCGGCCATCACGCGACATGCGGGCATGGCACCACGGCTGCGCGAAGCGGCGCGACGCAATCACGACCGCGCGAGCCACTTCAACGTCTACCCCACCCTGCTCACGGCAATGGGCTATTCGACGGGTGCCCGCCAGGAACGCTTCGAACACGACCTGCTCGCGCAATTGCCGGAGCGGGACACCGGATTCCTGTCCACGTATTTCGTGCGTTTTGGCCGGCAACCGGTGTGGAACCCAATCGGCCCCACGGAGGAACTGCGCGACGGCCTGCCGCAGGCGCTCGCGGGCCAACGCGTTCGCAAGGACGTGAGCGGATTCAGCGGATCGCGGTGAGCGCGTGACGCAAGCGCGATGGCAAGGAGCGACGTCGTAACCACGCGCCTCCCCGCAGCTTCACCATCGCGAAGCCAGTCGCTCAGTAGGCATCCGCCAGCCGCGCACCGACGGCACGGCTCCGGCGCAGCCTCGGCGGCGTCGCGCGGCGTGTCGTCGAGCGATAGCCCTGCGGGTTCATGGCCTGCCAACGCCATGCGTCGCGGCACATCGCATCGACGTCGTGCTCGGCCTGCCAGCCGAGCAACTGCTGCGCGAGCGTCGGATCGGCGTAGACCGCGGCGGCGTCGCCCGGACGGCGGCCGACGATCTCGTACGGAATGCGGCGGCCGCAGGCGCGTTCGAAGGCGTGCACCAGTTCCAGTACGCTCACGCCGCGGCCAGTGCCCAGGTTCACGGTGAAGCTGCGATCGGCACGGACCATGTACTCCAGCGCGTCCACGTGCGCGCGCGCCAGGTCCACGACGTGGATGTAGTCGCGCACGCCGGTGCCGTCGATCGTCGGATAGTCGTCGCCGAAGATGCGCAGCCGCTCGCGCTGGCCCACGGCCACCTGGCAGATGTAGGGCATCAGGTTATTCGGCTCGCCGGCCGGGTCCTCGCCGATCAGGCCCGAGGCATGCGCGCCGACCGGATTGAAATAGCGCAGGTTGGCCGCGCGGAACGCGGGGTCGGCCTGGCAGAGATCGCCGATGAGCTGCTCGGCCACGAGCTTGGTTCGGCCATAAGGATTGGTGACCTGCAGCCCGGCATCCTCACGCACCGGCACCTGCGCGGGCTCGCCGTACACGGTGGCGGACGAACTGAACACCAGGCGGTGCACGCCGGCGTCCTGCATGGCCCGCAGCAGCACGATGGTGCCGCTGATGTTGTTGTCGAAATACTCCAGCGGCCGCCGGCACGAATCGCCGACGGCCTTCAGCGCCGCGAAATGCAGCACCGCATCGAAACGGTACGCGGTGAACAACGCATCGAGCGCAGTGCGGTCGCGCAGATCGACACGATGCAGCGACAGTGGCGCGCCGACCAGGCGCTGCAGGCGCGGCATCACGCGCGGCGAGCTGTTCACGCCGCTGTCGGCGATCACGACCTGGTGGCCGCGTTCGGCCAAAGTCACGCAGGTGTGGCTGCCGATGTATCCCGCTCCACCGCAGACAAGGATTCGCATGAGGTCCCGACCCTGACAGGACGACGCGTTGCGCACGCCCTCGGGCGACCGCTCCGCACAGGCCGTCGGTACTGCATGACGGCTTCCCCGGACGCGGCATCGCCGTGTCCCTGACCGGTCCAACGCAGGACGCGGGCAATTCCGGCAGCGTCCGTGGCGATGCATCGGAAGGCGGGACGAACGGACTTCGCACGTGGCCGGATCCACGACGCCACGCCGTTCGCTCATGTCGAATGCAAGGGGGTTTCCGTCATGCGCCTGTTCCGCTTCGCCACCGTCATTGCTTTTGCTTTCCTCGTTTCCGCCTGCGCGTCGTCGGGCGGCACCGCCGCACCGCCGCCGGCCCTGAGCGAGAACCTGGTCGACGATTACCAGATCGGTATCGACGACATCGTGCAGGTGTCGGTATGGCGCAATCCCGAGCTCGGCATCACCGTGCCGGTGCGCCCCGACGGCAAGATCTCCGTGCCGCTGGTCGGTGACGTCGCCGCCGGCGGTCGCACGCCGGGTCAGGTGTCGAAGGAAATCCAGGAACGCCTGTCTGCCTACGTGCGCGACCCGCAGGTGGCGGTCATCCTCACCGACCTGCGCAGCCACGAATATCTCTCGCGCGTGCGCGTCACCGGCGCGGTGCGCCAGCCGATCTCGATCCCGTTCCGCCAGGGCATGACGGTGCTCGATGCCGTGCTCGCCGCAGGCGGCGTCACCGAGTTCGCCGCGCCTGGTCGCTCGGACCTGTACCGCAAGACCGGCGAGAGCACGCGCAGCTACGCGGTGCGCCTGGACCACATCCTTGAGGACGGCGACCTGACGACCAACTTCAAGGTCGCGCCGGGCGACGTCATCACCGTTCCGGAACGCACGCTGTGAGCGGCTCGTCGATGGACCTGACGATCCCGGAGACGCGCCCCTCCGCGATCGCGGCGATGGTGCCGGTGGCGTTCGAGGAATGGCGCCGCAGGCCGGTGATGCTGGCCGCGGTGTTCACCGCGATCGCTCTGGCGGCACTGGCCTTCGGCCTGATGCTGCCGAAGAAGTACAACTCCACCTCCACCATCCTGGTGGAGGAAAGCAACATCATCAAACCGCTGATGGAAGGTCGCGCCGTGCCGACCAGCGTGGTCAGCCGCGCAGCGATCACGCGCGAGGTTGCCTTCAGCCGCAAGGTGATGAACGAGATCCTCGAGACCGGCGGGTGGCTGACGTCCAATCCCACGCCGCTGCAGCAGGACCAGCTGATCGAGCAGATCACCAGCCGCACCATCATCTCCAACCCGCGCGACAACCTGATCCGCGTGTCGTACACCGACACCGACGCCACGCGCGCGCATGCGGTCACCAAGCGCTTCACCGAGCTGATCATCCAGGAGAGCCTGGCGACCAAGGAACGCGAGAGCCGCGACGCGTACGACTTCATCGACTCGCAGGTGCGCGCCTACCACCGCAAGCTCACCGACGCCGAATCGAAGCTGGAGGCCTACCGCAAGTCCAATCCGGACGCGCGTCCCGGCATCGACGGCGACGTGAACTCGCGCATCGGCGAACTGCGCCGCATGGTCGACACCTCGCGCATGGAGCTGATGGACCTGGAATCGCAGGGCAACGCGCTGCAGGCGCAGCTCAACGGCGAGAACGAGATCAACGTGGTGCAGACGCGCACGGGCCAGTTGCTGGCGCGCATGGCCGAGCTGGAGACGGAGAAGGACAAGCTGCTGATGAACTTCACCGAGCAGCATCCCGACGTGGTGCGCATCCAGCATCAGCTGCGCGACCTTGAAGGCGACCTGCGCCGCGAGGAATCCAGCCAGCAGGCGCGCCGCGTCGCCGGCACGTCCGGTGCGGCCGCATCGGGCACGGGTACCACGCTCGACGGCACGGCCTCGTTCAACCCGCTGTACGGCGAGCTGAAGAGCAAGCTGGCCGAGAACCGTCGCCAGGCGGCGGCGGTGAGCTCGCGCATCTCGACCAGCCAGTCGCTGCTCGACCAGGAACTGGCGCGCAGCCGCCACATCGCCGCGTCCGAAAGCACGCTGGCCGAGCTGTCGCGCGACTACGAGGTCAACCGCGATCTCTACCAGGACCTGCTCAAGCGCCGGGAGAACGCGCGTGTTTCGATGAGCCTGGACGCCGAGCAGCGCGGCCTGAGCTTCCGCGTGCAGGAACCGGCCAGCTTCCCGCTGCGTGGCGTCGGGCTGCGCCTGGTGCACGTGGCCAGTGCCGGGCTGGGCGCCGCCGCGCTCGCGCCGCTGGTGCTGCTGTTCGGTTTCGTGCGGCTCGACCCGCGCGTGCGTTCGCCCTACCAGATCGAAACCGCGGCCGCGCTGCCGGTGCTGGGCAAGGTGCCGCGCTTCCAGACTGCGCCGTCGCGCCGCCTGGGCACGCGCCGCTTCGTGATCGCCGCGATGATCTTCCTGGTGGTGCCGCTGGTGTACGGCCTGACCCTTCTCCTCAAGCTGGTGACCCTGCAATGAGCGCCGCCAATCCTCTGCCCGAACTCGACGAATCCGCCTGGGAGCGGGCGCGCGAGCGCTCGTCGGACAAGCGCGCCATCACGCGCGCCGCCGGCACCACCGCGCTCACGCCGACGCAGCTGGAGGACCGCGCGATCATCCATCGCGGCGGTGTCTCGCGCCCCGAGGTCGATGCGTTCCGCGAGCTGCGCACGCGCCTGCTGTCGGCGGTGGAAGGCAGCTTCGTGGCGATGGTCGCGCCGGTCAGCGCCGGCAGCGGCGGCAGCTTCGTCGCACGCAACCTGGCCACGGCGATGGCGTTCGACGAGACCAAGAGCGCCCTGCTGGTGGACTGCGACCTGCGCCATCCCTCGCAGCACAGCACCATGCAGATCGACGCGGCCGCCGGCGGCCTGGTCGAGTATCTGGAAGACCCGGAAGCCGAACTGTCGGACATCATCTACGAGACCGGCGTGAATGGTCTGCGCCTGATTCCTGCCGGCACCTCGCGCGAAGTCGGCGCGGAGTACTTCTCGTCGTTCCGGATGCGCCTGCTGCTGGATTCCATCCGCAGCCGCCATCCCAACTGCTACGTGTTCCTCGACGGACCGCCGGTGCGCGGCACGCCGGACGCACGCATCCTGGCCGACATCGCCGACGTGGTGATCCTCGTCGCAGGCTACGGGCGCGACACGGCGTCGTCGATCGCGCAGGCGGCAGCGAACTTCGATCCGGCCAAGTTCGCCGGCGTCGTCTTCAACGAAGGCGTGTAAGCCAGGGGAGTGTCAATGGCCAGCGGAAGACTCGGCAAGGTCGCAGGGCCGTCCCGGCGGCCCATGCGTCGGATCGCGCTCTGCATCGCACTGCTGGCCGCGTTGCCTTCGGGCACGCAGGCGGCACAGATCAACTATTCCATCGGCGGAACCATCGAGCACAGCGACAACATCGCGCTGACCGAAACCAATCCGCAGGAAGAAAGTACGCTCTCCACCGACATCGACTTCGACCTCACCCAGACCGGGCGCGACACCACACTGAGCGCGCGCGGCAACCTGGAGTACCTCTACTACACCGGCGACCTGTTCGACGACGACGTCCGCGCGACGCTGGTCGGCACCTTCAACTGGAACACATGGCAGGACCGGCTGAAGATCATCGTCGAGGATTACGCCAGTTACGAGCCGATCGACGTCCTGGCCGCCGACGCGCCCGACAACCAGCAGCAGGTCAACGTGTTCGTGGCGGGTGCGCAGTTCAACCTGCGCCCCGGCGCGGCGACGCGCACTCGCATCGACCTTCGCTACAACAATTACTGGGCGGAAGAAACGGACGACTTCAACGGCGACCGCTACAACGCGGCGTTCACGCTGTGGCAGGAGCCCAGCCCGACTACGCGCATCGCCGCGACCGTGGAAGGCAGCGAGGTGAAGTACGACCAGGTCAGCCTCGACACGCTGGGTGCGGACTACCAGCGCCTGGACACCTACGTCACCTGGAACCGCAACCTGTCCGACATAGACCTGGAGATCCGCGCGGGCTACTCGTGGATCGAGCTGACCGACTACAACACCAAGGACGACGCGCCGTTGTTCCGCACGGTGCTCACCTGGCGCGCCAGCGCCCGCAGCACGCTGGACATGGGCCTGTACTACCAGTTCTCCGACGCCGCGCAGGAACTGATGACCGACGTCACCGACCCCATGGGCGTGCCGGTCACGCCGGGCGGCACACCGACGGTGGACCCGACCGACGTGACCATCGGTCCGGACCTGTACCGGCAGCGCCGCGTCGACATCGGCTATCGCTACAACGGCGAGCGCTTCAGCGCCAGCGTGCGGCCGTACTACGAGGACAACGAGTACATCGACCCGACGGCCGAGAGCGAAGGCAACTACGGCATCGGCGTCGGCATGAGCTGGGCGATCCAGTCCTCGCTGTTCCTGACCGGATCGATGTCGGCGAGCTACCGCAGCTTCGACAGCTTCGACCGCGACGACGACGACTTCGCGGTCTATGTCGGCCTCCTGAAGGTCCTCACCCGCCACTGGAGCATGGGTTTCGACCTGCGCCACCAGGAACGCAACAGCAACGTCCCCGAAGCGAGCTATGACGAGAATGCCGCCATCTTCAGCATTCGCTATACCCGCTGAGCCGCGGGCGGTCGCGACCGCACGTGCCGTGGACCGGCGCATACGGCTGTTGCTGATCACCGACACGCCGGTGCTGGCACCGGGCGGCAGCGAGCGCTTCCTGCAGAACCTCGCGACGCGCCTGCCGCGCGATGCCTACCGCATCACGCTGGTGCAGCTGCACGAGCAGAAGATGCCGGGCAACCACGGCCACGAGCTGCTCACCCAGCCGCACCTGCGCATGCTCTCGCTGCCGGTGCACGCGGTGTACGACCGCAGTGGCCTGGCGGCATGGCGCGAACTTCGCGCGATGCTCAAGCGCGAGCATTTCGACGTGGTGCAGTCGCAGCACGAGAAGGCCGACGTGCTCAATGCCCTGCTCCCGCGCCTGCCGGGAACGGTCTACATCTCCAACCGCCGCGACATGGGCTTCAAGAAGAGCCCCAAGTTGCAGCAGCTGTTCCGCTGGCTCAATCCCCGCTACCACGCGGTGGTGGCGCCTGCGCGGCAGATCCTCGCCGGACTGGCCGACTGCGAGCGGCTGGACCCGCTGCTGATGAACTGGATTCCCAACGGCGTGGACACGCGCCGCTACGCACCCGCCACGCCGCAGCAGCGCACCGATGCCCGTCGCATGCTGGGGCTGCGCGACGATGCCATCGTGTTCGGCTGCGTCGCACGCATGACGCCGGTCAAGCGCCATGTCGACCTGCTCGACGCCTTCGCTCGCGTGCGCCACGCGGTTCCGCAGGCGCACCTGCTGCTGGTGGGCGACGGCCCGGACCTGCCCGTGGTGCAGGCACGCATCGAGGCGCTGACGCTGCACGACGCGGTGTCGCTGCTCAGCTTCCGCGACGACGTGGCCGACCTGCTGCCCGCCATGGACGCGCTGGTGCTGTGCTCCTCGTCCGAGGGCATGTCGAACGCGATCCTGGAAGCGATGGCCTGCGGCCTGCCGGTGGTGGCCACGGCCGTGGGCGGCAACCTGCACCTGGTGCAGCACGAACACAGCGGCCTGCTGGTGCCGCCGATGGATCCCGCCACGCTGGCCGCATCGCTGGAATGGCTCGCCCGTTCTCCACAGGCGCGCCGGCGGATGGGCCAGGCCGCACGCCAGCGCATCGAGAGCGAGTTCTCGCTCGACGGCATGGTGCATGCGTTCGACCAGCTCTACCGCCGGCTGCTGGCCGGTACGAGGGCGCCATGAGCGCGCCGCGACCGTTCGCGCTGCAGGTGCGTTCCAGCGCCGGCCTGTACGGTGCCGACCGCGTCGTGCTCGCGCTCAACCGCGGCCTGCCGCGCGTGGGCGCGCGCGGGCGCCTGCTGAGCATCCACAACTACCGCATGGACGAGCAGCCGCTGCACGACACCGCGTCGGCCACCGGCCAGGACGCCGTGCTGCTGCCGTGCAAGGGACGCGTCGATCCGGCCACCATCGGCGCGCTGGCCGGGCAGATCGCCGCGGTGCGCGGGCGTACGACTCGCGAGCCCGAGGGCCATGCGCCCATCGTCCACGTGCACGACTACAAGAGCGCGTTCTACGCGTGGCTGGCCACGCGGCGCGAACACGCACCGCTGGTCGCCACGCTGCATGGCTGGGTGGAGGCCTCAACCTCCCTACGCCTGTACACGCGCCTGGAGCTCGCGTTGCTGCGCCGTTTCGACGCGCTGGTCGTGGTCGCCGCGGAACAGGTCGACCGGCTGGCGCGTGCCGGTGTGCCGCGCACGCGCATCCGTCACCTGGACAACGGCATCGACCTTCCCGCGCGTGACGAAGCGGGAGCGGCCGCATTGCGCGTGCAGCTGGGCCTGTCGCCGGCCACGCGCGTGTTCACCGCGGCCGCGCGCCTGTCCAGCGAGAAGAACCTGCACATGCTGCTGCGCGCCTTTGCGCCGGTGGCGCAGCGTCACCCCGACGCGGTGCTGCTGCTGGCCGGCGACGGGCCGCAGCGCGATGAGCTGCAGGCGCTGGTGCGCCAGCTCGGGCTGGGCTGGCGAGTGCGCCTGCTGGGCATGCGCCACGACATGCCAGCGGTGTACGCGCTCACCGACCATCTGGTGCTGCCCTCGCTCACCGAAGGCATGCCGCTGGCGGTGCTGGAAGCGATGGCGTGCGAAGTGCCGGTGATCGCCAGCGCCGTCGGCGACATCCCGCGTCTGCTGGCCCACACCGCGCACGGCCGCATCGTCCCGCCCGGCGACGCGGAAGCCCTGCAGGCCGCACTCGACCAGGCCGCCGCCGCGCCGCGCGTGCGCGACCAGGC
>NZ_DASRTS010000019.1:0-38701 GCF_035655815.1 Lysobacter sp. | reverse complement strand
TTTGGCTCTGGCTCTGGCTTTGGCTCTGGCTCTGGCTCTGGCTTTGGCTCTGGCTCTGGCTCTGGCTCTGGCTCTGGCTTTGGCTTTGGCTTTGGTTTTGGTTTTGGCTTTGGCTTTCGCCTTGGCGTTGGGCTTCGTCTCGGGACTGGCCGTGTCCTTGGCTTTGGCTCTGGGCTTGAACTTGCACTTCGCTCGGGGCTTGGCTTTGGTGTTGGCTTTGGCTCCCTCTCCCCCGCCTGCGGGGGAGAGGGTTGGGGTGAGGGGGAAGCCCTTGCTCCTGCTTTCTCTCCTGCAACACCCGCCAGATCTCCTCCACGACCTGAGTGGTACGCAGCAGCACGTCGTGATTCCAGAATCGCAACACGCGCCAGCCGGCGCGCTCCAGGTCACCCGTGCGTTGTGCATCTTCGTGGGTGAGCTCCGCGTGCTGGCCGCCGTCCAGTTCGATCGCCAGCAGGCATTCGACGCAGGCGAAATCCAGGATGTATCCACCGGCGCGGTGTTGCCGGCGGAACTTCACCTCAAGCTGGTGATTGCGCAGGCGATGCCAGAGCCTGGCTTCGGCATCGGTCTGCTCCTTGCGTAAACGCCGGGCGTGGTCCATAAGTCCCCTCACCCTGGCCCTCTCCCCCGCAAGCGGGAGAGAGGGAACCGGGTAGCCAGCCGGCAATGCGCGGCACGACTCATCTTTCGCGTTCCGACAGAAGCTCCAACAGCTTCGCCTCGTCCCAGATCTCGACGCCAAGTTCCTGCGCCTTGTCGAGCTTGGAACCTGCGGCTTCGCCGGCGACGACGAAGCTGGTCTTCTTCGACACGCTGCCGGCGACCTTCGCGCCCAGCGATTCCAGCCGCGCCTTGGCCTCGTCGCGGCTCATGCCGGAGAGAGTGCCGGTCAGCACGACCGTCTGGCCATCCAGAGGCCCGGCCGCGACGGCCTGTACGGCAGGCGTGGCCGCGTCGAGACGCGCCAGTGCCTGCGCCGACGCATCCAGCAGGCGCGCATTGGATTCGTCCTCCAGCCACTGGGCCAGCGATTGCGCGGTGTCGGACGGCAGGCCGGCGGAAACGAAGTTGTGCTGGGGCGCATCCACCAAGGCCTGCACGCTCGCAAAGGCACCCGCCAGCTGTTCGGCACGCACGCGCGTGATCTTCGGGATTTCCAGGTCGACCAGCAGCGTCGCGGCGTCCAGGCCGTCGCGCAGTTTCGGCGAGGGCGCATGCGCATCGGTGATGCTCACGCCGCGCGCGAGCAGGTCGTCGATGACCTGCTGGTTGCCGGCCTGGTCGAAGAAGTGGCCGATCGCACGCGCGACTTCGCCGCCCACGTCCGGCACGCGCTTGAACAGCGGCCACGGAAGGCGGCGGATGAGCTCCACGTCGCCGAACCACGTCGCCAGTGCTTTGGCCGTGCTCTCGCCCACGTGCTGGATACCCAGGGCATACAGGAAGCGCTCAAGCGTCGTGCGCCGGCTGCGGTCGATCGCTTCAATGAGGTTCTCGGCCCACTTGGTGGCGACCTTGCCGGCCTTGACGGTTTCCGGCGTCGTGCCTGCGCGTTCGTCGGCGCGACGCTTCATTTCGAGCAGGTCGTCGAGCGTGAGCCTGTAGAGGTCGGCCACGGACTGAAGGTAGCCCAGGTCCGAAAGGTCCTCGATGAACCGCTCGCCCAGGCCTTCGATGTCCATGGCGCGGCGCGAGGCGAAATGACGGATCGCCTCCTTGCGCTGCGCTGCACACGTCAGCTCGCCCGAGCAGCGCCACACGGCTTCGCCCTCTTCGCGCACGATCTGCGAACCGCACACCGGGCACTGCGTCGGCATCTGCCATTCCGGTGCGTGCGGATCGCGGTATTCGGGCATGACGCGCACGATTTCGGGAATCACGTCGCCCGCGCGGCGCACGATGACGGTGTCGCCGATGCGCACGTCCAGCCGCGCGATCTGGTCGGCGTTGTGCAGCGTGGCGTTGGTGACGGTGACGCCGGCCACCTGCACGGGCTTCAGGCGCGCGACGGGCGTCGCCGCGCCGGTGCGGCCGATCTGGATGTCGATGCCTTCCAGTACCGTGGACTGTTCCTGCGCCGGGAACTTGTGGGCGATGGCCCAACGCGGCGCGCGCGAGACGAAGCCCATCTCGCGCTGGCCTTCGTAGTCGTCGAGCTTGTAGACCACGCCGTCGATGTCGAAGGGCAACGCGTCGCGCTTGCCGCCGATCGTCTGGTAATAACCGAGCAGCCCGTCCGCACCGCTCACGACGTCGTTGAGCGGACTGACCGGGAAACCCCAGTCGCGCAGGCGCGCCAGCGTCTGCGAGTGCGTCGCCGGGAGCGGCGCGCCTTCGACCAGACCGACGCCGTACGCATAGAACGCCAGCGGCCGTTGTGCGGTGACGCGCGGATCAAGCTGGCGCAGCGAGCCGGCCGCGCCATTGCGGGGGTTCGCCAGCACCTTGCCGCCGTCCTTCACCGCGCGCTCGTTGTATTTTCTGAAGGCCTCCAGCGGCATGTAGACCTCGCCGCGCACCTCCAGCACCGCGGGCCAGTCCTTGCCGCGCAACTGCAGCGGGATCGCCTTGATGGTGCGCAGGTTGGCGGTGACGTCCTCGCCGGTGGCACCGTCGCCGCGCGTGGCGCCCTGCACGAAGCGGCCGCCTTCGTAGCGCAGGCTGATCGCCAGGCCATCGAGCTTGGGTTCCACCGAGAACTTCGGCGCGCGCCGGCCCAGCTTCTCCTCGATGCGCCGCTCGAAGTCGGCGACTTCGGCGTCGGTGAACGCGTTGCCCAGCGACAGCATGGGAACGGCATGGCGTACTTCGGCGAAGGTGCCGGTCGGCGCGATGCCGACGCGCTGCGTGGGCGAATCCGTGGTGACCAGTTCGGGATGCGCGGCCTCCAGCGATTCCAGTTCGCGCAGCAGGCCGTCGTACTCCGCGTCAGGAATCGACGGATCGTCGAGGACGTAATAGCGGTAGTTGGCATCGTCGATGCGGGTGCGCAGTTCGGCGATGCGGTCGGCGGGAGTCGAAGTCTTGGCCACGTGCAGTCCTTCAGCCGTCAACCGGCGGGAGCGCGGATAGTGTGCGTGGGCCCGTGTGAGGACGGAAGCCTTGAAAGGAATATGCGGTGTTGCCGGAGCTGCACGGCTATAGCCGCAGGGATACGTCCGTCATCCCGGCGAACGCCGGGATGCAGGCCGTCACGCGTCAGGCCGCCAAAGTTCCGATGCCGTCATTCCAGCGAGTTGGAATCCACTTTGATGTACCGGGCGCGCTGCCGGAAGCTGCGCCATCTTGCCCGGCGAGTGCGTCGTAGCGAAGCAGCCGTTTGACGCATCGCGATCCTCACCGTGATCGCTTGCGCCGACCCTCACCCCAACCCCTCCCGCCGGGAGAGGGGCTAAAAACGTCGTGCCCCGATGCGCCTTGACGGGACGATGTTCGAACAGAAGCGCTTCATGCACGTGTTCAACGTGACACATCGTCATCCCGGCGAACGCCGGGGTCCAGGCCGTGACGCCGTCGAAGTCCGATGCCGTCATTCCAGCGAGCTGGAATCCATGTTGATGTACCGGGCGCGCTGCCGGGGGAACTGCATCATCGGGATCCGCCGAGCGCGCTGTCGCGAGCAGCCGTTTGACGCATCGCGAGCTTCAGCGTGATCGCTCGGACCGGCCCTCACCCCAACCCCTCTCCCGCTGAGAGAGGGGCTCGAGCGCCTGGAGCCCTAACCGCTCCCGCAGGGAGAGCTAAAACGTTTCACCCCGAACGCATCAGCGAGGAACGACGTTCAAGCGGCAACGTCGTTGGAAGCGCCGCAGAACGAAGCGTCAAGCCACTACCAGCGCGCCGGCTTGGTCAGCGGGGGCGCTTCGCGCTGGCGGTCGTAGGCACGCAGTTCGTCGCGGATGTGGGCGATGCGCTGGCGGCCGAGTGCGTTGCGTTGCTCGTCCAGCACCACGCCGTCGAGCAGTTCGGCCATGCGCTGCGCGGTGGGCAGCATGGTTTCCCAGGCATCCAGCGCATTGACCGGTGCGGGCAGGGTCAGGAAGAACGCTATGGCCGGCGTCTCCATGGACTGGATGCCGGCCATGTCGAAACTGCCGGGCTTCATGATGTTGGCGACGCTGAACACCGGGCCGCGCTCGGGATGGTTCTCGACCAGGCGATGGAACACGCCCATGTGGCCGTAGACCAGGCCGGCCTTCTCGGCCGCCACGACGATGTCCGGACCGTGCAGCTTCTGTCCCGCGCGCGCGGCCAGGTACAGGGTGACGATCTTGTCGAACTCCTCGGTCTCACGACGGCCCAGCTCGCTGCTGGGGCTGCCTTCCATCGTGCGCTCGAACAGCTCCAGTTCGGCCTGCTGCGTGACGTCGCCTGCGCTGCGGCCCTGCGCCGCCTCGCGTTCGATCTGCTCGCCCAGCGTGGGCTCGTGACGGACCGGCTCGCCTGCCGGTTCGCGCGCCACGCGCTTGCCCTGCCCCGGCTTGCGCGGACGGCCGAAGAACACGATCGCGGCGATCAGGATCACGCCGGCGATCAGGATGCCGATCCGCAGCAGGGTCACGTCGGACATCGGGGGCTCCTTACGGGTTCATCAAGTACGGGAATGTAAAGCGGGATGGAGGAGAAGGGAACGAAACGCAACGCCGCATGCAGGCTGCCGTTGCCTTTCCCGCCTCCGCTCCCGCTTCCAGTCCTTACGCCACGCCGGCCAGGCGTGAGGCTTCGGCCAGGTCCACCGACACCAGTCGGCTGACGCCCGGCTCGCGCATGGTCACGCCCGAAAGCTGCTGCGCGGCTTCCATCGTCGCCTTGTTGTGCGTGACGAACAGGAACTGTACCTGCTCGCTCATCTCGCTGACCATCTGCGCGAGGCGGCCGACGTTGGCCTCGTCCAGCGGTGCGTCCACCTCGTCGAGCAGGCAGAACGGCGCGGGATTGAGGCGGAAGATCGCGAACACCAGCGCCACCGCGGTCATCGCCTTTTCGCCGCCGGACAGTAGCGAGATGTTCGAAACGCGCTTGCCGGGCGGGCGCGCCATGATCGACACGCCGGTGTCGAGCAGGTCCTCGCCGGTCAGTTCGAGATAGGCGTGGCCGCCGCCGAACAGGCGCGGATAGAGCTCCTGCACGCCGCTGTTGACGCGGTCGAAGGTGTCCTTGAAGCGGCCGCGCGTCTCGCGGTCGATCTTGCGGATCGCCTCTTCGAGCGTTTCCAGTGCGGTGGTCAGGTCGGTGTGCTGCGCGTCCAGGTATTCCTTGCGCTGCGCCGCCTCGGCGTGCTCCTGGATCGCCGCCAGGTTGACCGGCTCCAGGCGCCGCAGCTTGGTGTCGAGTTCGCCGACCGCTCGTTCCCAGACCTGCGGATCCATGTCGTCGGTGAGCGTGTTGACCACGTCCTCCAGCACGAAGCCCGCCTCGACCACCGCGGCGGCCAGCTGCTCGGCCTTGAGCACCAGCGCCTGCTGCTCGAGGCGGCGATGGCCGATGGCCTCGCGCTGCTGGATGGCCTGTTCGTCGCGCTGATGGCGCACCTGCTCGAAACGGCGCAGGTCGTTGTCGATGCCGTCCAGCGCCGTGCGTGCCGCGGTGAGCGCCTGCTCGGTGACCACGCGCTGCTCCAGCGCGACCTGGCGCTGTTCTTCCAGCGTGTGGACCGGCTCGTCGCCTTCAGCCAGTTGCGCGGACAGCTCGCCCAGGCGCGAGTCGATCTGGCCGCGCTGGCCGCCCATGCGCGACAGGGCCTGTTCCAGCGCCGCGATCTGCGTGCGCTGCGATTCCAGGGTCAGGGCCAGCGCATGCGCGGTGTCGCGCGATTCGCGGGCGGTGTTGCGCGCCTGGTCGCGTGCGTCGAACAGGTTGCGGCGCTCGTTCTCCAGCGACTGGCGCGTGTCTTCCAGTTCGGCCATGCGCATCACGGCCTCTTCCTGGCGCGCGCGCGCCTCGCTGGCCTGCTCGCGGGCGGCGTCGAGGTTCTGCGCCAGCTGCGCCAGTTCGGCATCGATCTTCTCGATGCGGGCGCGTGCGCTGTCCAGGCGGCCCTGCTGGCTCTGCAGCTGGCCGGCGAGCTCGGACACCGAGCGGTGCGCCATGTACAGCGTGCGCTGCGCGTCCTCGCGCTGCTGCTCGGCCGCCAGTGTGCGGTCGCGCAACTGCACCAGCAGCGACTCGAGCTCGCGCTCGCGCGCCTGCAGCGTTTCGATCTCGCCGCGCAGCGTCTGGATCTCGCGCTCACGCAGCAGCGCGCCCTGCTGGGCGGCACCGGAACGCAGCACGCGCACCCAGCCGGCGCCGATACGCTCGCCGGTGCGGGTGATGATGGATTCGCCCTCGCCCAGCGACGGCAAGAGCGCGCGCGCATCCACCAGGTTCTCGGCCGCATGCAGGCGGGCCAGGATGCGGCGGACCGCGATCGGGCCGCGCACCTTCGACGCCAGCGACGTCGGTGCGAACTCGACCGCGTCGTTACCGTGCTCGTTCGAAGCGGGATCAACCAGCGCCAGGCGACCGTCGCCCAGTTCGCCGATCGCATCGACCAGCGTTTCCGGCGCCTCGACCAGCACGCCTTCGATCATCTGGCCCAGCGCACTTTCGACGGCGTTTTCCCAGCCCGCATCGACCTGCAGCGCCTCGCCGACGCGCGTGGCCGAATCCAGCCCGCGCGCCTTCAGCCAGTTCAGGGCGGCGCCCTGCTCCTGGCCCAGTGCGGCGTGCTGCAGGGTTTCCAGCGACGACAGGCGGCCGCGCGCGGCCTGCGCCTGCTTGCGCACTTCGGCCAGCTCGGACTGGGCGGAGCGCTGCTGTTCCTGCAGTTCGCCCAGCGACGACTTGCGGTTCTCCAGTTCCTCGCTGAGGTTGTCGATGGAGAACTTCTGCGTCTCGTGCTGTTCCTGCAGCGCGGCGAAGGCTTCGCTCAGCGCGCCCAGGTCCAGTCCGGAACGCTCGTTGTTCAGTGCCTCGCGGCGGCGGTCCGCGTCCAGGACCTGGCGGTCCAGGTGCTCGATGCGGGTGCGCTCGACGTCGGCCGCACGCGATGCTTCGGCCTGCGCGCGGCTGTGCTGGTCCCAGCGCTGCTGCCAGTCGTTGATCGCCGATTCGGCCTCGCGCAACGCTTCCTGGCGGACCACGTCCTCCTCGCGCAGCTGCTCCAACCGCGGCAGCGATTCGTCGACGGCCGCGCGCAGCACGTCGAGCTTGGCCTGGTCGCTGCCGATGTGCTCGCCCAGTTCGGCCAGAGCGGCCATCGCCTCGTCGCGCGCCTTGCGCAGGCGCTGCGACATCTCGCGCTGGTGCTGGATCTGCTGCTCGATGCGGGCCAGCGTGCCGCTGACCTCGTAGCTGGCGGCCTGCGCCTTGTTGAGCGTCTCGGCCGCTTCCTCGCGGCGCACGCGGCCGACCTCGATCTCGCGTTCGGCCTCGCGCTGTTCGGCGATGAGCTGCTGCAGGCGCGTTTCCTGCTGGCCCAGCTTCTCGCGCTGCGCCTGCAGCTTCTGGTCCAGCGCGCGGTGCTCCAGCGCCTTCCATTCGGCGTCCTTGACCTTCCGCTCGGCCTGGATCGCCTGGTACTGCTCGGCCTGGCGCGCCTGGCGCTTGAGGTGCTCGAGCTGCTTGCCGACTTCCTCGCGCAGGTCGTTGAGGCGGTCCAGGTTCTCGCGGGTGTGGCGGATGCGCGTTTCGGTTTCCTTGCGGCGCTCCTTGTACTTGGAGATGCCGGCCGCCTCTTCCAGGTAGACCCGAAGTTCTTCCGGCCTCGCCTCGATGACCTGGCTGATCATGCCCTGCTCGATGATCGAGTAGCTGCGCGGGCCCAGGCCGGTGCCCAGGAACAGGTCGGTGATGTCGCGACGGCGGCACTTGGCGCCGTTGAGGTAGTACTGGCTGGTGCCGTCGCGGCTGACCGTGCGCTTGACGGAGATCTCGTTGAACGCCGCGTATTCGCCGGTGATGGTGTGGTCGGAGTTGTCGAAGATCAGCTCGACCATGGCCTGCGAGACGGGCTTGCGGGCCGAGGAACCGGCGAAGATCACGTCGGTCAGCGAATCGCCGCGCAGGCGGCTGGCCGAGGACTCGCCCATGACCCAGCGCACGGCGTCGATGATGTTGGACTTGCCGCAGCCGTTGGGACCGACGATGCCGGTCATGTTGGTCGGCAGGTGCAGCGTGGTCGGATCGACGAAGGATTTGAAACCGGAAAGCTTGATCGTGGACAGACGCATGCGGCGAGGTGGCCTCTGGCACGCCGCGTGGGCGGCCGTGGATTACCTAAAGGATCAGGTTGTTATCCCAACCACTTGATTCGACTGGGAGCTATGCCCGGCTGCGGGCGCGGATTCCCGCGAGTATAGCGGCTGCGAACGGGCCCGGTCCGGTGAATCGGGCCCGGGAAGCGCAGGCTTCGTCACCTGCGGCGCTGGGCCATGGGCGCCCAGCAGGTCGACATCGCATCGACGCCGACACTGCGACCCTGCCCCCATGGATCCAGGTTTCTGGCACCAGGCCGGCGCGATCGCGTGGCCCATCTCGATCGCACTGCTCATCGGCCTGGTCGTCCAGTGGTCGCTGCTGACCCTGTCGCGCCGTGCCGATGCGCATGCCGCCACCCGCATGCGCGCTCGCATCGTCAAGGTCATCGCGACGCCGGCCGCGGTCGCCCTGCCCCTGTTCTTCCTGAGCATCGCCGTGCGCACGGCGCCGCTGCCGGAGCTGTGGACGGTGCGCATCCAGCACGCGCTGGGCATGGGCGGCCTGCTGTGCCTGACCTGGCTGGCGGTGCGGGTGGTCGGCTCGGTGGAGCAGCGCATCCTGCGCGAACACCCGGTCGACGTGGCCGACAACCTGGTCGCGCGCCGCGTGCAGACGCAGACCCGGGTACTCAGCCGGATCACGCAGGGCGCGATCATCCTGGCGGGCGTGTCGATCGCGCTGATGACCTTCCCGGCGATCCGCCAGATCGGCACGACCCTGCTCGCCTCGGCGGGCATCATCGGCCTGGTCGCGGGCATCGCGGCCAAGCCGGTGTTCGGCAACCTCATCGCCGGGCTGCAGATCGCGCTGACCCAGCCGATCCGCCTGGACGATGTGGTCATCGTGCAGGGCGAATGGGGCCGCATCGAGGAGATCGACAGCACCTACGTGGTGGTGCGCATCTGGGACGAGCGCCGGCTGGTCGTGCCGCTGCAGTGGTTCATCGAGAACCCGTTCGAGAACTGGACGCGCACTACGTCGCAGCTGCTGGGCACGGCCTTCCTGTGGCTGGACTACCGCACGCCGATGGCCGAGGTGCGCGAGGCGCTGCAGCGCATCTGCGAAAGCGACGAACGCTGGGACGGCCGCGTGTGCGTGGCCCAGGTCACTGACGCGGACCAGTCCACCCTGCAGGTGCGCCTGCTGGTGAGTTCGCGCAACTCGGGCGACCTGTTCGACCTGCGCTGCGCCGTGCGCGAACGGATGATCGAGTTCCTCAACGCGCACCATCCGTATGCACTGCCGCGGCTGCGGGTGGCGCCGGCGCGCGTTCTGCCCGAGGAGGGGCGCACGGCGTATGCCGGCGACCAGCGCGCGTCGCCGCCAACCTCGCCCGGCGCGGAGGACGTCAACGAGGCGGATCCGACCCGCCCCGGCGTCGCCCCACCGGCGTGACGTTGCCGCGGCCGCGGATCACCCGTGCAGGTTGCGCCCGCTTTCCGGGTCGAAGTAATGCAGATGGTCCGGATCGTGGCGCAGGTGCACTGTCGCGCCGGGATGCGGCAGATCGCGCGGCGGCACGCGCACGACGATCTCGTGCCCGCCGCAGTCCAGGTTGAGGAAGGCCTCGCTGCCGACCGGTTCGACGGTTTCAACGCGCGCGGACAATCGGCCCGGCGCTGCGTCGGCCAGGTGCAGATCCTCGGGGCGCAGGCCCACCGTGAGACGGCGTCCGGCGAATTCGCGCACGCGCGGAACGGACTCCGCGTCCGGATGCAATGACAGATGCACGCCATCGGCCAGCGACAGGTCCAGGCCGCCGTCGCGCTCGCCGATCTCGCCCTGCAGCAGGTTCATGCGCGGGCTGCCCAGGAAGGTCGCGACGAAGAGGTTCGCCGGGCGGCTGTACAGCGCCATCGGCGTGTCGATCTGCTGGATGCGGCCCTTGTCGAGCACGACGATCCGCTGTCCCAGCGTCATCGCCTCGACCTGGTCGTGGGTGACGTAGACCATGGTCGCGCCCAGCTGGCGATGCAGGCGCGCGATCTGCACGCGGGTGGACGCGCGCAGCTTGGCGTCCAGGTTCGACAGCGGCTCGTCGAGCAGGAACACCTGCGGCTTGCGCACCAGCGCGCGTCCCAGCGCCACGCGCTGGCGTTGCCCGCCCGACAGCGCGGCCGGCTTGCGGTCCAGCAGGGATTCCAGCTCCAGCGTCGCGGCGGCCTCGCGCACCTGGCGGTCGATCTCCTCCTTCTTCAGTCCGCGCAATTTCAGGCCGAAGCCGAGGTTCTCCGCGACCGTCATGTGCGGATACAACGCGTAACTCTGGAACACCATCGCGATGTCGCGATCCTTCGGCGCGACGTCGTTGACCCGGCGCTCGCCGATGTGCAGGTCGCCACTGGTGATGGCTTCCAGCCCCGCGATCATGCGCAACAGCGTCGACTTGCCGCAGCCGGACGGGCCCACCAGCACCAGCAGTTCGCCGTCGGCGATCTCGAAGCTGGCGCCGTCCACGCCGACATAGCCGTTGGGATACACCTTGCGCAGACGGTCCAGCGTGACTTTCGCCATGAATTCTCCGGATGACCCCTTGGCAGCGGCGCCGACGAGGTGATGCACTGCCGCCGCGACGGCCGGCGGCTCGTTATCGCCGCTGGATTGTCGGCGATGCAAATGTCGCCGTCGTCGGCTATCCTGCCATGTAACCGTTTTCATGCCTATCCACCCCGGCGCCCAAAGCGCACGAGCATCCGAGGCCGAGTCACCGATGAGCCAAGCACCTGGTTCCGACCAGTACGTATTCCCCGAAGGCTTCCTGTGGGGCGCCGCCACCGCCGCACACCAGATCGAGGGCTCGCCGCTGGCCGACGGTGCCGGTCCCAGCATCTGGACGCGCTTCGCGCACACGCCGGGGATGATGCTCAACGGCGACACGGGCGACGTGGCCTGCGACCACTACAACCGCTGGAAGAGCGATGTGAAGCTGATGAGCGAGCTGGGCCTGAAGGCCTATCGCTTCAGCGTGTCGTGGTCGCGCATCCTGCCGGAGGGCACGGGCCGGGTGAACCGCAAGGGCCTGGACTTCTACTCGCGCCTGGTGGACGAACTGCTCAACCACGGCATCGAGCCGCTGCTGACGCTGTACCACTGGGACCTGCCCGCGGCACTGGACGACCGCGGCGGCTGGCTCAACCGCGACATCGCCGATTGGTTCGCCGAGTACGCCGGCGTGATGTACCGCGAACTCGACGGCCGGGTGAAGAAGTGGGTCACCCTCAACGAGCCGTGGGTGGTCACCGACGGCGGCTACCTGCACGGCGCGCTCGCGCCGGGCCATCGCAGCAAGTACGAAGCGCCCATCGCTTCGCACAACCTCATGCGTGCACATGGCGCCGCGGTGAAGGCGTACCGCGAGCTGGGCAAGCACCAGATGGGGCTGGTCGTGAACATCGAGCCGAAGTACCCGGCCACCGATTCGAGCGAAGACGCCGCTGCGGTGCGTCGCGCCCATGCCTACATGAACGAGCAGTACCTGCATCCGGCGCTGCTCGGCCATTACCCGCCGGAACTGAAGGAGATCTTCGGCGACGCGTGGCCGGAATGGCAGGCGGAGGATTACGAGCTGATCAAGCAGAAGCTCGACTTCGTCGGCATCAACTACTACACGCGCAGCGTCACCAAGGCGGCCGAGAGCTATCCGCTCAACACCGGCGTGGTGAAGCAGCCGCTGGGCACCTACACCGAGACCGGCTGGGAAGTGTTCCCGCAGGGCCTGACCGACCTGCTGGTGTGGTTCAAGCAGACCTACGGCGACCTGCCCGTCTACATCACCGAAAACGGCGCGGCGTTCTTCGATCCGCCAGCGGCGATGGTCGACGACGACGGCAACCGCCGCATCAAGGACCCGCTGCGTACCGACTACCTGCGCAAGCACCTGCGCGCCATCCACGACGCCATCGAAGCCGGCGTGGACGTGCGCGGCTACATGCTGTGGTCGCTGCTGGACAACCTGGAATGGTCGCTGGGCTATTCCAAGCGCTTCGGCATGGTCCACGTGAACTACGCGACGCAGGAACGCACGCCCAAGGACAGCGCGCGCTGGTATTCGAAGGTGATCGGCAGCAACGGTCGCTCGCTGGCCGATCCGCTGCCGTACTGAGGTTTCGCGGACGGGATCCGTTGCCCTCTCTCCCTCCCTGGCAACGGATCCCTCCGTTCTGTTTTGGCCCGGTAGCTCGGAACCTGACCCGCTCTCCCATCGGGAGAGCGGGTTGGGGTGAGGGGCAACGGAGGCACAACGAAGAACAGCCAGTGCGGTGATGCACTTCGCGTTCGTGCGTTGGCGCTCCGTTGCCCCTCATCCGCCCTTCGGGCACCTTCTCGCGAAGGGAGAAGGATCAACCACAGCCGCTGATTTCGTATTCAGCCCACGCCACCCCGCCCGCGCGGACCCGCACCGCAGACACGCGCGCCCCGGTCCATTACGCTGCGGCCTCATCTGCGCAACGCATGCCGTGGTGAGCCCTTGAGCGAGACCTCCCAGCCCGACACCCACGCCCTGCTCGCCGATATCGGCGGCACCAACGCGCGTTTCGCGCTCGCGCGGCACGATGCGGCCGAGCCGCTGCTGATGGAAAGCGTGCGCGAGTTCCCGGTGGCCGACTTCCCCTCGCTCGCCGATGCCGCGCGCCATTACCTCGATACCACCGGCGCGCTCGCCACCACGGGCGTGTTTGCCGTCGCCGGGCGCGTGGACGGCGACGAGGCACGCATCACCAACCATCCGTGGGTGATCTCGGCCGCGCGCACCGGCGACGCGCTGGGCCTGCAGTCGTTGCGGTTGGTCAACGATTTCGCTGCTCAGGCTATGGGCGCGTCGCTGCTGCGTCCACAGGACGTGGTGCCGATCGGTGGCGTGGGCTGGAGCGGGCACGACACGCTCGACCGGACCTTCGCCGTGATCGGCGCGGGCACCGGGCTGGGCGTGGGCGGCCTGCTGCGTCGCGAGGGCCGTTACTACCCGTTGCAGACCGAGGGCGGCCACGTCAGCTTCGCGCCGAACTCGCCGGAAGAGATCGAGATCCTGCAGCAGCTGTCGGGCGAGTTCGGACGCGTGTCCAACGAACGACTGGTCAGCGGCATGGGCCTGGTCAACCTGCATCGCGCGCTCAGCACGATTGCCGGCGAGGATCCCGGTCCGCTCAAGCCGGCCGACATCACGGCCCGCGCCAAGGACGGCGACGCGCGCGCGCTGCGCACCATCGACATCTTCTGCGCGGTGTTCGGCGCCGCCGCGGGCGATCTGGTGCTGACGCTGGGGGCGTGGGACGGCGTGTTCCTGACCGGCGGACTGGTGCCCAGGCTGCTTTCGTCGATCGCGCATTCGGCATTCCGCCAGCGCTTCGAGTTCAAGGGCCGCTTCGGGCCCGTGATGGCGCGCATCCCCACCCTGGCAGTGGTGCATCCGCAGCCCGGCCTGCTTGGTGCGGCGGCGCTGGCGCAACAGCCTGCCTGAACTGACGGCATCTTGCGGCGGCCTGTGCGAGGATCGCCGCATGGTCGAAGGCCACTCGCCCGCTTCCGCAGCCGAGTCGGCGACCGCGCGGCACGTCCTGCACGTTCACGCCAATCATGAGGTGTGGACCTGGGCGAGCGCCGTGGCGATCGCCGCGGACCTTCGTCGCGCGCTCGCACTGCAGGCGCGCGCGCGCCTGCTGCTCTCCGGTGGCGCCACGCCGGGTCCGGTCTATCGCGCGCTTTCACAGGCACCGCTGGAATGGGACCGCGTGGACGTGGGCCTGGTGGACGAGCGCTGGCTGCTGCCGGACAACCCGGACAGCAACGCGTGGCTGGTGCACCACGAACTGTTGCGCGATCACGCGGCGGCCGCACACTTCGAACCGATGACGCAGGCAGGCCGCCACATCGAAGGCGCAGTCGCCACCGCCAACGCGCACGCGCGCCGTGAGGCCAGCGTCGCCGTGCTGGGCATGGGCGAGGACGGGCATGTCGCGTCGCTGTTCCCGGGCATGAAGGATCAGGAGCGCGTGTTCGCGAGCCAGCGCGATTACGTCGTCATCGACGCGCGCGGTTGTCCCGGTGCGCGGCAGTGGCACCAGCGCATCAGCCTCACGCCTCACGGACTGGCGCGGATCCCGCACCGCCTGTTGCTGTTGCACGGAGAACGCAAGCGCGGCGTCTTCGAACAGGCATTGGCTTCGGGCGACCCGCATCGCTGGCCGATCCTCACCGCGCTGGACAGCGACAGCGGCGAGCCGCTGCACGTGCACTGGTGCGAATGACGCGCACGCTTCGCTGAAGCCGCACACACGCGGTTCACTCCGACTCCACCGCCGGTTCACCACGCCACGGGTATGCAGGGGACAACCCCGCTGCATGGAGTCCGCCGTGAACATCACACGCGCTGCCCACCGCACGCTGCTGCTGTGCGCGATCGTTACGTCCCTGGCCGCCTGTGGCGATGGTTCCGGCGGGCGCGTGTCCGGCGCGACCGACATGCCGGGCAACCGGGAGGAACGCGAACCGACCACGCCTGCACCCGCCGCCAGCACACCTGCGGCCACGCCCGCCACGCAGAACCAGGCCGCCGCGGCGTTGATGCTGGCGCAAGGCGGTCCCAGGCCGCATGTGGCCAATAGCGCCGGCACCGCGTTGTATGCGCTGGAAGGCGACGTCAACGGCAATCGCTGCGGTGCAGGCTGCGTCGAGGTATGGCCGCCGTTCCTGAGCACCGATGCGCAGCCGACCGCCGGCCAGGGCCTGCAGGCGGACCTGATCGGTACCGTTGGTCGCGCCGACGGCACCACGCAGGTCACCTACAACAAGAAGCCGCTGTATCGCTATGCGGCCGACCCGGGCGCCGGCCGCACCGGCGGCCACGGCGTCCGCGACCAGTGGGGTCACTGGAGCCTGCTCGATGCGCAGGGCCAGCCTATCCCGGATGCGCCCGCTGCCAAGTCGAACTACTGACCGGCGATAGGCGTCGCCCGCAAAGCGGGCTTACGCGCCTACATCACCGGCGCCGCGCGCGAGCGGCCGACTTCCGAACGCGGCGGTGCGCCGAACAGGCGCTTGTATTCGCGGCTGAACTGCGACGGGCTTTCGTAGCCGACGTGACGCGCGGCGGACATCGCTTCCATGCCGCCGGCCATCATCAGGCGGCGCGCCTCGTGCAGGCGCAGCTGCTTCTGGAACTGCAGCGGCGACATCGTGGTGACCGCTTTGAACTGATGGTGGAACGAGGAGGTGCTCATGTGCACCGCCCTGGCAAGTTCGTCGATGCTCAGCGGCTCCAGGTAGTTCTGTCGCAGCATCGACACCGCGCGCGCGATGCGGCTGCCGCGGCTGTCGGTCATCGCCAGCGCGCGCAGGCGCTGTCCCAGCTCGCCGGTGAGCACGCGATAGAGGATCTCGCGACGTGCCATCGGCGCGAGCACGGCCAGGTCGTCCGGCGTGTCGAGCAGGCGCATGAGGCGCAGCACCGCGTCCATCAGCGGGGCATTGACGCGTGCCGCGTACAGGCCCGTGTCGACTCCGGCCGACGATTGCGCCTGGCCGGCGTCGACCAGCAGGTCGGCCACCTCGTCCGGATCGATGTCCAGGCGGAAGCACAGGTACGGCTTGTCGGGCGTCGCCTCGATCACCTGTCCGAACACCGGCAGCGTCACCGACACCACGAGGTAATGCAGCGGGTTGTAGTGATAGGTCTCGCCGGCCAGCGTGGCGACCTTGCTGCCCTGCGCGACGATGCACAGCCGCGGCTCGTACACCGTCGGCGTGCAGGCCGTCGGGGTGCTGATGCGCACCAGGCTCAACGGTGCGTACGCCGTGGGGTGGATGCCGTCGTCCCGTGTCGATCGGGCAATCCGGTCGGCCAGTTCGGCGAGCGCGGCGCAGCCCTCGTGGTGGACGGGCGTGGACAGGGAAGCGGCGAGATTCATGGGCTTGCGGACTGGCTGGAGGCCTTGCGGATTATGGCGTCTAGGCCATTGGTCATGTTGCCGATCCGGCCGAATTGCAGGATCAGGCAATTATCAAGCAGCAATGGACTATCGCCGCGGGGCGCCGGAGACCTAACGTAATCGCATCCGCCGCGGACGAACCCCCACGCGTCGGAACGCGGTGCAGCGCAGCCCATCAGACGGCCTCGCTGGCCCGGTCGCACGGAAGCACCACCGCCCCACGCCGTCCGCGAAACCGTCGTGTCACGACGGTGTCGTCGCATGGTGGAGGACGGCCATGCCGCGCCCCCTCATTCCCCCGCCGGACGCACACCGATGTGGATTGTCCAGTACGCCCTGAGCCGCCGATACACCATCGGCGTGCTCGCGATCCTGATCCTGCTGTTCGGCACGCTGGCCGCGCGGCGCATGCCGACGGACATCCTGCCCGAGGTCGGTATTCCGTCAGTCAACCTGGTGTGGACCTACAACGGCCTGCCCGCCGCGGACATGGCGGCCAAGCTGACCTCGTTCTCCGAGGTCGCGATCATGAACACCGTCGACGACCTCAAGGAAGTGCGGTCGGAGACGATCAACGGCGCCAGCATCGTGCGCATCGACTTCCAGCCCACGGTGAGCATCGACCGTGCGCTGGGCCAGATCACCTCGGTCTCGCAGACCATCCTGCGACGCATGCCGCCGGGCACTTCACCGCCGCTGGTGATCCGCAACAACGTGTCCTCGACGCCGGTGCTGATGCTGGTGCTGTCGTCGGATTCCATGACCGAGGCGCAGCTGTACGATTACGCGCGCCTGCAGTTGCGCTCGCAGATCCAGACCATCCCCGGCATCCGCATGTCGCTGCCCTACGGCGGCGCGGCGCGGCAGATCATGGTGGACCTGGATCCCGCCGCACTGCAAACCTACGGCCTCACGCCGGCGGACGTCACCACCGCACTGGAACGCGGCAGCCCCACCCTGCCCTCCGGTTCGATCCGCGAGAACGCGCGCGAGATGCAGATCTCGCTGGACACCAGTCCGGCGACCGCGGCGGAGTTCCTGGACATTCCGGTGGCCTCGCGCAACGGCACGCTGGTGTACGTGCGCGACGTCGCCTCCGTGCGCGACGGTGGCGCGTTGCAGACCAACGTCGCCCGCATGGACGGCTCCAGCGCGGTGGCGGTCGCCCTCATCAAGCTCGGCAACGCGTCCGCGGTGGAACTGGTGCGCTCGGTGCGCGAACGCCTGCCGGAGATCGAGGCCTCGGCGCCGCCGGGTACGCGCATCCAGCCGATCTTCGACCAGTCGGTGTTCGTCGACAACGCGATCGGTTCGATCCGCCACGAGGCCATCCTGGTCGGCCTGCTGGTCGCACTGGTGGTGCTGGTGTTCATCGGCTCGTGGCGATCCAGCCTGATCGTGCTGTCCGCCATTCCGCTGGCACTGTTGGCCTCCGTCGCGATGCTCAGCCTGCTGGGCTACACGTTCAACGTGATGACGCTGGGCGGCCTGGCGCTGGCCATCGGCATCCTGGTCGACAACGCGGTTGTGGACGTTGAGAACACCAACCGCAACATCGCAATGGGCAAGGATGTGCGCACGGCGATCATCGACAGCGCGCGGGAAGTGGTCTTCCCCGAGATGGTCTCGACCATCGCCATCTGCATCGTGCTCACGCCCATCCTGCTGATGACGGGACTGTCGGCATGGGTGTTCACTCCGCTGGCGCTGGCCGTGATCTTCGCGATGCTGGCTTCGTTCCTGCTGTCACGAACCCTCATCCCGGTGCTGTGCTACCTGCTGCTGCCGGCCGACATCCGCAGCCGCGAGAACCCGCGCTGGAAGGCCGAGAAGCTGCTGCTCAAGGTCAGCCACACGGTCGAACATCGCCTCGATTCGCTGCGCGAAAGGCATCACGCGCTGCTGGTGAAGCTGGGCCACCACGGCGGCGTGCTGGCGATCAGCGCGTTGCTGGTGGTCGCGCTGGGCGGCGTCTCGGCGGCCATGCTGGGGCGCGAGTACTTCCCGCAGGTGGACGCGGGGCAGCTGCGCTTTCAGGTGCGTTTCCCGTCGGGCACGCGCCTGGAGGAAACCGCCGCGCGCGTCACCGAGATCCAGCGCGAGATCCGTCGCATCATTCCCGCCGGCGAATTGCAGACCGTCTACGAGCAGATCGGCGTACCCGATCCGGTCAACCTGTCGCTGGTGGACAGCGCGGTGGTCGGCTCGTTCGAAGCCGAAGTGATGCTGCAGCTTAAGACGCCGCATGGCCCCAGCCACGAGTACCTCTCGCAGATCCGCCATCGCATCGCGGAGAAGTTCCCCGACGTGAAGGTGTTTGAGCGTCCGCCCGATGCGACCAGCCGCACGCTGGCCGGCTCGGCCGCGGCCGCCTTCGAGGTGCGCCTGATCGGACGCGACGTCCCGGGCAATCTGGCGCTGGCGCGGGAAATCGAGACGCGCCTGGGCCAGGTGCCCGGGGCGGTCGACGTCGCGCTGCGCCAGGTACTGGACCTGCCCGAGTACCAGGTGCACATCGACCGCACGCGCGCCGCACAGCTCGGCCTGGATGCACAGCAGGCCAGCCGCGCGGTACTGGCCGTGCTGGGATCGGCCGGCACGGTGTCGCCGGTGTACTGGACCGACACCGTCAACGCGCTGGCCTACACCGTGCAGGTGCAGGCGCCGCCGCCGAACATGACCAGCATCGATGCGCTGCTCAATGCCCCGCTGCGCATCGGCAACGATGGCCAGGCCGTCCTGCTGCGCAACATCGCCACCGTCACGCCACGCAATGTGCCGGCCAGCCTGGCGCGCACCACGCTCGCGCCGACCATCAGCGTGCTGGCCAACGTCGAAGGCACCGACCTGGGCTCGGTGTACGACGAGCTCACCGGCATCACGCGTTCGCTCGAAAGCCGCCTGAAGCCCGGCAACCGCATCGAGATCGTCGGCCAGGCCGGCGAGATGCAGAGCGCCTACGGCGAACTGGCCGGTGGTCTGCTGATGTCGGCGGCGCTGGTGTTCCTCGTGCTGGTGGTGAACTTCCAGTCGTGGATCCAGCCGCTGGTGGCGATGTCCGGCCTGCCCATCGCGATCGCCGGCGCGGCCATCGGCCTGTTCGTCACCGGCACGCCGCTGAGCGTGCCAGCGCTGATGGGCGTGATGATGGTGATCGGCGTATCCACGGCCAACAGCGTGCTGGTCACCAGTTTCGCGCGCGGGTTGGTCGCGCAGGGCCACGACCCGGAGCTGGCGGCCTACGAGTCGGCCGCCGTGCGACTGCGGCCCGTGCTGATGACGGCCAGCGCGATGGTGCTGGGCATCATCCCGATGGCGCTGGGCCTGGGCGAAGGCGGCGAACAGAACGCGCCGTTGGGACGCGCGGTGATCGGCGGCCTGCTGTTCGGTACGCCGGCGACGCTGCTCCTGGTGCCGTCGATCCTGGCTGTGCTCGGCCGCCGCATGCCGGCCGCCGCGCGCCACGCCGCACTGCCCGACGAATCCACTTCCGATCCGCATTCCGACCCCGATGCCGGCACTGCAGGTGCACCGGCTGGAGCCACGCCATGACCCCATCCCTCCCCCGTTTCGTCCGCATCGGCGCACACGCGGCGCTGGCCGCGTCCATCGCCCTCGCGCTCGCCGCGTGCAGCCGCAGCGCCGCGGAAACCACGCCAGCGCAGGCGATTCCCGAAGTGCTCACCGTGCAGGCCAAGGCAGCCGATCCCGCGTTCGAACTGCGCTTGCCGGCGCGTGCGATGGCAGGCGAATCCGCGCAGCTCTATCCCCGCGCGACCGGCTTCGTTAGCGAACGCCGCGCGGACCTGGGCGACAAGGTGCAGGCCGGCCAGGTGCTGGCGGTGATCTCCGCACCGGAGGCCGACCAGGCCGTGCGCGAGGCGCAGGCCGTGCTCGCACAGGCGAAAGCCGACCAGGAACTGGCCAAGGTGAACTACGACCGTGCGCAGGTGCTGATCGGCTCCGGTGCGATCTCCAAGGAGCTCTACAGCGACCGCAAGGCGAACTACGACGTCGCCGTCGCCGCACGCGGCGCCGCCGAGGCGCGCCTGGCCGCCGCACGCGAGCGCCAGGGCTTCCAGACGGTGCGCGCGCCGTTCGACGGCGTAGTGGTGGCGCGCAATGTCGAACGCGGCGACCGCGTGGTCGGCGATGCCGCCAGCGCGCAGCCGATGTTCGAGATCAACGCGCTCGACCCGCTGCGGGTGGTGGTGGACGTGCCGCAGCACGTCGCACTGCAGGTGCGCTCGGGCGTGGAAGGCGAAGTGTCCTTCCCCGAACTGCCGGGCCAGGTGTTCAAGGCGCAGGTGGTGCGCAGTGCGCAGGCCATCTCGCGCGATGCCGGCGTGATGCGTACCGAATTGCGTCTGCCCAATCCCGACAGCCGCATTCCCGCGGGCATGGTCGGCACGGTCAGCCTGCGCCTGCCGCGCGCCGCGCCGGCCGTGGTGCTGCCGGTGTCCAGCGTGATCCAGCGTGCCGGCGGCGCGCAGGTCGCCGCGCTCAAGGGCGATCGGCTGGATTTCCGCGACGTCACGCTGGGCCGCAATCTCGGCAACGAGATCGAAATCCTCGGCGGCCTCAACGCCAACGACACCGTCGTGCTGGCGCCCAATGCGCTGCTTTCGCCGGGCAGCACGGTCAAGGCGCGGGCGCTGGCGGCCGCACAGAAGAAGCAGTAGCGCGTCGCTTCAGTCGCGTCTGGCGCCCATCAGCCCGATCGCGGCGCCAGGTCCTTTTGCCGGCTCAGGTCTTCGTCGGCGCGCAGGAACACCGCTTCCATCGGTTCCTCGGGTGACGTCGCAACGGCGCTGCCGACCAGCACCACCAGGCCGCCGCGTCCCGATTCGGCGGCCGCGGCGCGACGCAGCGCCTCCACCCGGGCCTCGCCGTCGTCGCCGCTCACCACGGCGACGAACTCCGGGCTGGACGTCACCCGGTTGATCCGGTCGCCCAGCTCATGGCGCAGGCAGGCGTCGAAGGTCTCGTCCAGCGACTGCAGCAGCTTCTCGACGGTGCGCTCGCCCATGCGCTCCACCGCGTTCGCGAAACGCTGCACTTCGAGGATCACGACGCGGTAGATCGGCGCCTTGGGCTTTTCCGGCTCGAGTGCTGGCAGCGTGCGCGAACGCGCGTGCGGCGCTTCGGCGTTCGCCTTGAGCGCCTTCGCCACTTCTTCCTGGTGCCTGCGGGCGTGCCCTTCCAGCAGCGCCATGGCGATGCGGGCGAGCGAGGCCAGCGAGGCGCGTTGCGTGTGGGTGAGCGTGCGCGGCTGGCGATCCACCACGCACAGCGTGCCGACGGCGTGGCCTTCGCTCGTCACCAGCGGCATGCCGGCGTAGAAGCGTGCGTGCAGCTCGCCGGCCACGCCGGGAAACGAGGCAAAGCGCAGGTCGTGCGCCAGGTCGCGCACCTCCATCAGCTGGCCTGGCTTGCGGATGGCCTGTTCGCATACCGCGACGCTGCGGGGCGTCTCGTGGTCGCCCAACCCGACGCGCGCCTTGAACCACTGGCGCTCGCGGTCGATCAGCGACAACAGCGCGATGGGCGTGTCGCACACGCGCGCCGCCACGCAGGCCAGATCGTCGTACACCGTCTCCGGCAGCGTATCGACGATGTGGAGGCGGTCCAGCGCGTGCTGGCGCTCAAGCTCGGACATCGATGCGGCGCGTTGGATCTGCCGTCCCACTGGCACCGTTTCCCGGCTACAGATGGCCGAACTTGCCCCAGTGGCGGTCCAGAGCGCGTCAACGCGCGCTGGACACGCTGCAGGTCAGCGCATGCGCACCTGCACGACCGCGCCGGGGCGGTCAATGCGCAGCTCGCCATCGTTCCAGCGCGCCGGGCGCCCGTCGATACGCGTCTCGCCCGGCGGCGTCGGGTACGGCCAGGTGAACACGACGCCGCCCGGCGGCACGGCGGTGTCGGCCGACAGGCGCAGTTCCAGCCCGCGCCCGTCCTCCTTCAGCGAATAGCCCAGCGGGCCGTACGGCGTGCGCAGGTTGGCCACGCGCACGCCCTCGCCCGCCAGCCAGTCCGCCGGAATGCCCGCGGCGACGACCAGTGCATCGTCAAGGTCGCGCGTGTAGGCAAACAGGTCCAGGGCCGAACGCACGTAGTCCGAGCCCACCCACGCATGCGGCAGGTCGCCGACGAAGAACGGTTTGCGCGGCGTGCGCGAGACGACCTCGGCCCATTGGTTCCAGCTGCGTGGCTGCTGGTCGGCGAAGAAGAAGTCCAGCGCCTCGTGCGCGCGATCGCGCCAGCCGAGCCGGACGAAGGTGCCGATGGTGCGCAGTTCGTATGGCGTGTAGTCCTTCCACTCGCGCGTGCCGTCGCGTCGCGCGACGAATTCACGCCAGTAGCGTTCGAACGTGTTGACCAGCAGGTCCTGCGGCAGGCGCCCCTGTTCGCCGCCCGGCGCCAGCGCGATGGTGGTGGACGTCGCGTCGAAGTCGCCCAGTTCGGCGGCACCCGGCAGGAAGTCGATGCCGTGCTTCTGCGTGGCGGCCTTCAGCGAGGCGTACAGATCGTCGCGGAACTGGTCGCGCGACGCGGCAAAGCGCTTCGCGTCCTCGTCCTTGCCCAGCCACTGCGCGATCTCCACGGCGTCCTTGTAGCCGCGCAGCGCCCAGAAGTTGTCCCAATACGAATGCATCGGCTTGGCCGAATAGCCTTCGTGGCTGATCGAGGCCGGCATCATCCCGTAGAAGGCCGGGTCGCGCGCGCGGTTCTCCTGCGTGCGCTCGCTCAGGCGCAGCTTGTCCATGTAGGCGACGGCGCCGACCACGTGCGGCCACATGGACTCGAGGAGTTCGCGATCGCGCGTGTAGCGGTACACCTCGGCGATGGTGAAGACCAGTTCGCCGTGACTGTCGTTCTCGGGCACCGGATCGCTGCCGCGATCGTCCACGCAGCACGGCACCTTGCCGTTGTCGAACTGGTACGGCGCGTACCAGCGCAGGAATTCCTCGGCCACGTCCTCGCGGCCCATGCGCAGCAGGCCTTCACCGATCATCGCGCCGTCGCGGATCCACGCGCGCGAATACGAGCGCGTACCCGGCTGCAGGCGTGGGCCGATGCGGCTGATCAGCATGTGCGCCAGCGCGGTGCGCAGCGTGTTCACCACATGCTGGCCCTGCTCCGGCACGCGCAACTGCACGCGGTCGAGCTTGTCGCGCCACTGCGCGGCCACCGCCTGCTGCATGGCTTCGGCATCGTTCGCCGCCAGCGGCCGTGGCGTTGCCCCCGTCATCGGCGCGATCCAGTCCACCTCGAACGATTCGCCCGGTGCCAGCGTCACGCGATAGTCCAGCGCACCGCTCGCCAGTCCCGTCGAATCCTCAATGGCAAGATCGGTACGACTCGGCGTTGCAGCATCCTGCCCATCGAACGCAGTCGCGTACCACGCATCCGCCTTGCGCGAGAGCGACATGCGCGGCCGGCCGTCCACCTCGACGCCATCGCCCGTAACGCGCAGCGAATGGATCGGGCTGACGCCACCGACGGTGTTGAGGAACTGCGTGGGCGGATTCACCTGCAACGGCCGCACCTTGAGGCGCAGCACGTACTCGCGCGGCTGCGCCGTCGGATTGGTCAGCCGGTAGCGGCCCACCAGTTGCGACTGCGCGCGCGTGCCCTGCGCGAAGCCGGTGACGTCCAGGCGCAGCTGCGGGTGTTCCCAATGCACCGACGGTATCGGCAGGTAACCGTCCTGCAGCGACTGCGTGATCTTCGCGCCGGCCCAGTCGAGCACCCTGCCGTCGATGAGCACGAACGGTTCCAGGCTGAAGCCACCCTTCGCGACCTCGATGGCGCCGTCCTCGCCGATCAGACCCTGCTCGTCGCCACCATCGATGCCCAGGATGGTCCAGTAGGGCTGCTCGCCGCTGAAGCCGCGCGGATACGTCCCGCGCGGCGCTTCCCTCGCCACCGAACGGACGAAGTCGTTGGGCGTGGCCGCGAAATCCAGCGGCTTCACCTCGAACTCGGCCAGGGCGATGTTCGACGTGCCTGCCTTGAGCGGCGTGAGACGCAGGTAACGCGCCTCCGATTCCGGCAGTGCGATGTAATCGTTGCCGCCATCGGCGCCGCTCACTTCACGCGCGATGCGCCACTGCCTGCCCTCGTCGGACAACTCGATGCGGTAGTCGCTGGCGGCGTGGCCGTCGCGCCAGCGCAACACCACGCCACCGAATTCGCGCTGCTTGCGCAGATCCAGGGTGAATTGCGGCGGCCGAGCGGGATCGAACGTCGCCTGCCACGCGGTATCGCGCCGGCCATCGACCGCAAGCATCGCGGCGCCCTGCGGCAACGCCGACGTGGCCGTGGCCGCTCCCGTCAGCGGCGAGGTGTCCGGCGGCGGCAGCGCCTGGAACGTGAGCTGGTCGAAGCAGACCGCGCCCTTGCCGCCCGCGCTGTTGTAGATGGTGAACTCGACCCGGCGACTGTGCCGCAGCGTCGGATCTTTCGCCGGGCCCCACGCGCGGCTGATGTGGCGCGCCTTGTATACGACCGGCGTCCACCGTGCCGGAAAGTCGTAGCGCGGCTTGTTGACCCACCACACGTTGTCGCCGCTCTCGTCGGCCAGCTTGAACTGCAGGTCGTTGCGCGGCGAATCGCCACGCAGCTGGAACGAGAACGCGTAGTTGGACGGGTAGTCCACCGGGATCTCGCGGGTTAGCCCGGCATAGCCCGACACGCCGTTGAAGTCGTAATCCAGGCAGATCGCCTTGCCGGCGACGCCGTCGACCGTACGCAGGGAACCGCTCACCTGGTCGGACGTCACTACCGTCCAGGCGCGCGCGTCCTCGAACGTATCGAGCACTTCCGTCTTGCCCTGCGCCGACGCGTTCCCCGCCAGCAGCAGCGCGACGCTGCCGAACGCAGTGAGAACACCAGTTCCAACAGGCAACGCCTTCCTGCTCGAAGAAGCAGCACCGTTACGCACTTCGCAAACAGACCACGTCAAACTCACCCTTTCACGCTCCCGACCAGCAGGCCCTGCAGGTAGTAGCGCTGCAGCACCAGGAACAGGATCAGCACCGGCAACACCGTCACCACCGATCCGGCCATCATCAGCTCGTTGTCCTGCACGTGTTCGCGCGAAAGCGAAGCCAGCGCGACCGGCAGGGTGAAGTGGCTGTTGTCGCTGAGCACGATCAGCGGCCACATGAAGTCGTTCCACGCGCCCAGGAACACGAAGATCGCCAGCGTCACCAGGATCGGCTTGAGCACCGGCAGCACGATCTGGAAGAAGATGCGGACCTCGCCCGCACCGTCGATGCGCGCGGCCTCCAGCAGTTCGTCCGGAATGGACCGCGCGTACTGGCGCACCAGGAAGATGCCGAACACGCTGGCCATCAAGGGCACCACCGCGCCGGCGTACGTGTTCACGAGCCCCAGCTGCTTGAGCATCAGGAACAGCGGCATCATCGTGACCTGCGCCGGGATCACCAGCGCCGCCAGCAGCGTGCGGAACACGCGTTCGCGGCCCGCGAACTTCAGCTTGGCGAAGGCATAGCCGGCCATCGTGTTGAGCAGCAGCGCGATCAGCGTGCTGGCGCTGGCGATCAGGAAGCTGTTGAGCAGATAGCGGCCCATGCCCGCCCGAGCGAACAGCTCATGGTAGTTGTGCAGCGTCGGCGCGGCCGGCCACAGCGGTGGCGGGAAACTGCTCGCCTCGCCCGGCTGCATGAACGAGACCGCCAGCATCCACAGCAACGGCGCGATGCTGACCACCGCCAGGGCGATCATCAGGCCATTGACGATGGCGCGGGCCAGGCGGGCGTTCATCCTTCCGCTCCACTGCGACGCGCGAACCACATCAGCCCGCTGGTCGCGACGATCATCAGCACGAACAACAGGAAGGCGACGGCCGACGCGTTGCCCAGGTTCCACCACATGAAGCCTTCCTCGTACATCAGGTACAGCACGCTCACCGTGCTCTGCATGGGCCCGCCGCGCGTCATCACGTAAGGCTCGGCGAACAGTTGGAAATAGCCCGACAGCGTGATGATGCCGACCATCAGCAGCACCGGACCCAGCATCGGCAGCGTCACGTGCCAGAACTGCCGCGACGGCGTGGCGCCGTCGATGCGCGCGGCCTCGTACAGGTCCTCGGGAATGGACTGCAGGCCGGCGAGGAAGATGATCATGTTGTAGCCGAAGTTCTTCCACACGGCGAACAGGATGATCGTCGGCATGGCCCAGGTCGGATCGCCGAGCCAGTCGACGGGGTCGATGCCGACCCACGACAGTCCCCAGTTCACCAGCCCGTAGCGCGTGTGGAACAGGTAGCGCCAGATCACCGCCACCGCGACCACCGTGGTCACCACCGGCGCGAAGTAAGCGGTGCGGAAGAACGGCTTGAACGAGCCAAGTCTTGAATGCAGCAGCAGCGCGGCGCCCAGCGATACCGCGATGGACAGCGGCACGCCCACCACGACGAAGTACATCGTGTTGCCCAGCGCCTTCCAGAACAGCGCGTTCTGCAGCAGCGCAAGGTAGTTGTGCAGGCCCACGAAGCGCAGGTTGGACAGATCGGCCAGCGCGTAGATGTCGAAGTCGGTGAGGCTCAGCCCGAAGGCCGCGATCACCGGCACGCCGAAGAACAACCCGATCACCGCCAGCGCGGGCGCGGCGAACATCCAGCCGGCGGTGGAGGCGCGGATCACGGCGCGGCCCCGATGGTGTGGTGGTCGAGCATCCAGCGGCGCTTCTCCAGGATCGCATCGGTCCGGCGGTCCAGTTCGGCCGCGGCCTGCTCGACGTCGTAACGCCCACCTACCATCTGCTCGCCGACGATGCGCATCTCCTGCGCGATGCGCTCCCACTCCGGCACCTTGGGCGCCGCGCGCGCGCGCTCCAACTGCTCGCGGAACGCGCCGGCATACGGATCGCGCCTGAGCGCATCGCCGGTCCAGGCGCTGCGGCGCGGCGGCAGGTCGCCGGTCAGCGCGTGGAAGCGCGTCTGCACCTCCGGCTCGGACAGGTACGCGATGAGCTTCCACGCCGCGTCCTTGCGTTGCGACGACTGGAAGATCACGAAGCTGGTGCCGCCGGCGATCGAGGCGCCCGGGCCTTCGGGGCCCGGCAGCGGCATCGTCATCCACGAGTCGGCGACATCCGGCGGCAGGCGCTTGCGGAACTCCGCGATGTTCCAGGGGCCGGAGACGTAGAAGCTGAAATAGCCGCGACCGAACTCGTCCCAGACGTTGGAAATCTGGTTGTTGCTGACCGGCGGCGCCCAGCCCCGATCGAACATTTCCTTGTAGAACGACAGGGCCCGCTTGAAGCCCTCGCTGCGGAAGTTGCCGTAACGGCCGTCGTCACGCAGCAGCGGATCGGGTTGCTGGATCGCCAGGTTCAACAGTGGTTCGAATTCGTTGAGCGGCAGCAGGATCGCGTAGCGCTGCGGCCCCACGTGCTGCTTCACCGCGGCCAACGCCGTACGCCATTGCGCCCAGTCGCGCGGCGGCTGCGCGATGCCGGCCTCGCGCAGGATGTCGGTGCGGTAGAACGGCAGGCGCGTCTCCACGTACCACGGCACGGCGTAGACCTTGCCGTCGAGCTCGCCCGACTCCCACGCGCCGCGGAAGTAGTCCTGCGGTTGCACCGCCGGCGTGGCCTGCAGGTGCGCGTCCAGCGGCGCCAGTGCGCCCAGCAGCGCGAATTCCGGGATCCACGTATTGCCCAGCGCGCAGACGTCCGGTAGCGATTCGCCGGCAAACGCCGTGAGCAGCTTCTCGTGCGCGGCCGTCCACGGCAGTTGCTGCACATCTACGCGGATATCGGGGTTTCGCCGCTCGAACTCCGGGATGAGCTGGCGGACGATTTCGCCTTCCGAACCCATCGCCCAGAAGCGCACCACCTCGCGGCTGTCTTCGCGTTTCGCGCATCCGGCCAGCCACGCCAGCACCAGCAGGACGACGCATGCCCGCAGGACACGCATCGCGCGCGAACCAGGCCGTGGCGGCATGCGGATCCACGCCACCGCCTTACCTCGGCTTCTGCTGCGGTTGGGGCGCCGGCCGTGGCGACTGCGAGGCGCGGATCGCCCGCGATTCGGCCTCGCCCAACGCGCGCGCCGAGGCGGCATCCTTCTCCGCCTGCGTCTGCGGCTTGGGTTGCGTCGAGGCGGCCTCGCCTTCCTTCTTTGGCTCCAGCCAGCCGCCGGTGAAGCCGGCTTTCGCCAGTCCGTCGCGGATGTACTTGTTCCGCTTCATCACGTTCCAGACGAACTCGTTGCGGTAGTTGCTGATCATCGCCAGGATCGGCCCCTGGTCGATGCCGATGTAGTCGCTCGCCACCCAGCCCTCGCCCGGCACCAGACGCCCCGTCTTCAGCGGAATGTCGTAGTTGAAGCTGCGATTGAACGAATCCAGGAACCCGTAGCTGGAATACAGGAATTCTCCGTAACGGTCGTGCAGCGCCACGGTGGACGGGATCACGATCTCCGGCGCGAACGGCAGCGAGGCGATCGCCGCGGTCGGCGCGATGGTGCCGTCGTCGAAGGTGTCGCGCAGGCCCGCGCCGCGCGCTGAGTAGTGGCGGAACTGGCGCTGCTCGCCGCGGAATTCCTGCAACGTCTGCTGCGGGCCGTCGCTGGCGGTCAGACCCCAGACCTCGGGCCCGTAGTCCTTCCACTTCATCGGGTTGGCGATGGCATAGGCGCGTTGCGCATAGGCCGCGCGACGGCTGTTCTCGAAATAATCGATGCCGCGCTCGCGCATGTAGTCGTCCTGGATGCCGCGGAAGTCGATCCACACGTGGCTGTACTGGTGGCCGAACAGCGGACCGAATGCCAGGAACTCCTCGCCCTGGTACACGCCCCAGGAATCGTTGTACGTGCGCGTCCACACCTGCCAGGCCTCCGGCCCCACCGGATGCGTCGGCGAGCCCAGTGCGAGGACGTAAAGCATCATCGCTTCGTTGTAGCCGGTCCAGTCGTGCTGGATGATGCCGCTCTCCGGGAACCAGCCCATCGAGATGAGCGGCTTGTTCTTCTGCAGCCAGGTCCAGTCGACGCGTCGATAGAGTTCGTCGGCGATGTCGCGGATCTGCTTCTCGCGCGGGTCGTCGCGGTCGTAGTAACTCTGGGCAAACAGTACGCCCATCATCAGCAGGGCCGTGTCCACGCTGGAGAGCTCGACCCAGCTCTGGTAGCGATGGCCCGTGTCCATGTGCAGGAAGTGGTAGTAGAAGCCGTTGTGCGCGCCCTTCCCCGTCGGCTCCGGCCCGGAATCGATGTCGCGGAAGAACTTCAGCGTGGTCAGCGTGCGGTCCACCGCCTGGCGGCGGCTCACCCAGCCATTCTCGATGCCGATGGGATACGCGGTCAGCGCGAAACCCACCGACGCGATGGACGCGAACGGCCGCGACGGATAGCGGTCCGGCGTGAGGCCGTTGACCTCGTTGGTCGTGTCCCAGAAGAACTGGAACGTCCGCTTCTCGATGTCGCGGAACAGCGGCGGCAGCTCAAGCTTGGTCTGCTTCAACGGCTCCACCTGCACCGGCGGCGCCGATGCGATCGGATACGTCTGCGAGGCCGGCTCGCTCTGCTGCCTGCACCCGGAAACGAACACGAGCACCGCCAGCAGCGATGCAGCCCCCCAACTGCGTCGAACCATCTCGAACATCACCACGCCATATCGTCATCGAGTGAAAACACACCACGTTGCCGCCGGCCGCCGCGACGAGGTCGGCGGCCGGCGACACGGGTCAGAAGTTGAAGCCCAAGGACAGCTTGAACGTACGGGTTGGCAGCGCCTGCGCGAGCGGGATGCCGAAACGCGGATTGGGATTGTTGAAGCCTCCCGGGAAATCCTCGTACGAGTTGTAGTTGGCCCAGTCGAACACGTTGAGCACGTCTCCGCGAACCCACATGCGGAAACCGGCCCCGGTGTCGAACTCCTTCATCGCGGCAATGTCGAACTGCCGGTAGCCCCACGTGCCATCGGGTTCGTACTGATCGATGAAGCAGTTGTCTGCCCGGTCGACGTTGACGCAATTGGTGAAGTAGCGAGGCGGCTGCGAGGTGACGGTCAGCTTGGCCGACAGCGTCAAACCCCACGGGCCGTCGTAGATGCCGGTCGCCACCAGACGATGGTCCGGCACCTCGGCGTCGTGCCAGCCAAGCGCTTGCACCGTCGGATAGTCGAGCGAGAAGACTTCCGGCGACTCGCGCATTTCCTGCGCATCCATGTAGGTGTAAGCAATGGTCACGCCCCAGCCCGACTCGGCCGTGTACGGCTTTTCTGCCTTGAGGTACAGCGAGTTGGTCTTGGTCTCCAGGCCATTGGTTCCCAGGATGAGGTTGCCGAACGGCGCGAATCCCTGGCTCCACGGCGGCCCCCAGCTGAAGCCCGGGCGGAAGAAGCTTCCGTCCGCCAAGCGGTTGCCCAGCAGGAACACGAAGCCGTCGTGGCTCTCCACGCGCGAGATGGTCACGTCGGTGAGCCAGTCGCCGATCTGGTTGCGCATGCCCAAGCTGAACTGGTCGGAGTACGGCGTCTTCAGGTTGTTGTCGAGCATGAAGACTTCGCGACCGACGCCCGTCTGCGACGCCAGCGTCTGCAACACTGCCGGATCGAAGTACGCCGGATCCCAGTCGACGCAGGGCGTGCCGGCAGCAGGACGCGGGCAGGTACCATCCGCGCGGCGGAAATCGATGTCGGTCGTCGGGAATGTCGACTTGGTGATTTCCAGCTGCAGCCAGTCGAACAGGTTGCGGTCGTACGCGCGGCCCGCGCCGCCGTAGATCACGTGCTGCTGGTCGGCGTTGAGGTCATACGAGAACCCCAGTCGTGGCTGCCACGCGTCCTTGAACGCCTTGCGGTTGTTCCCATTGCTGATGTAACGCTCGACGTTGATGCCCGAGTTGGGATTGTTGATCGCCGTTGACCCGCGCAAGGCAGCTGCCACGTCGGCAGGCGTCACGTAGTCGAGAAAGGTCGGACTTTCCTCGTAGTCGTAACGCAAGCCGAGATTGAGGATCAGCTTGTCGTTGACCTCCCAGTCGTCCTGGAAGTAGATGCCGTACTGCTTGTTTGCGGACGAAGCAGAACCGTCGCCTACCCCCGGCAAGGCGGTGCCGAACCTCACATGGATCGGCTGGGTCAGGCTGCCTTCGATGTCATAGGTGAACTGCGGGTAATACGGCTGGCGCTCGGTCGCGTTGACGTCGACGTCCTTGTACTTGATGCCCATCTTCAGGGTATGGCCCTGGAAACCCGTGTAGGTCAGGTCATCCTGGAAGCCCCAACCCTTCTGTCCCTTGTCCTGGAAGTCGGAACCGCCGCCGCTACGCACGATGACGTTGTTGAAGTCCGCGTCACCGTTGTCGCTGCGATCGCTGAGGATGTACGCGATGCCCGAGGTGAATGGACTCGGGTTGTACTTCGAATCCTCGAAGGTCAGGTGGGCATCGTTGAGCCACGGCCCATTGGTGAACTGATACCGCAGGTCGACGCGCGTTTCCTCGTTGAGCTTGTTGGTCGCGTAGCTCGGCAGATTCTGCCCACCGGTGTTGGTGAGCTCCTCCTCGTCGCGATACTTGCCGCTGAGTTCGAAATAGTGGTTCTCACCGATCAGCCAGTCGACCTTGCCGAAGTACAGGTCTTCCTTGAACGGCGCATTGAACAGGCCGGAGCCTGCTTCCAGCTGCAGCGCGGGCGGGAAATCCGCGATCTCGTATCCACGACCCGGATCGAGCGTACGCGGCGACTCGTATTCCTTGGCTTCATACGAGAGGAAGAAGTGTGCGCGATCGCGCAGGATCGGGCCGCCGAAGGTGGCGCCGTACTGCTCCTCCTTCGTCTGGACCTTGTCGTCGGCGCGCTCCTCGAACACCGTCGGCGTGCGCCAGTCGGTGGAGGTGTAGTCCCAGAAGAAGCTGCCTTCGAAATCGTTGGTGCCCGATCGCGTGGTGGCGACGATCGCGGCGCTGCTCAGCTGGTCGTATTCGGCCTTGTAGTTCTGGGTGATGACCTTGTATTCGCCGATCGCCGACTGCGGGAACGGATTGCCACGGCTGGAATCCTGGCCGCTGATGCCGCCGCGAAGCACGTAGTCCTTCTGGCCCACGCCGTCGATGTAGACGTTGATACCATTGGCGTTCTGCGCGCCGGACTTGATGCGAGTGGAGCCTTCATTGCCCGTCTCGAACGCCACGCCCGGCGCCAGGTCTGCAAACGCAAGGAAGTTGCGCGTGCCCTGCGGCAGCGATTCGATCTGCTTGTTGGTGACGTAGGTCGCGATCTCCGACGTCTTGGTCTCGGCGACCAGTTCGCTGGTGACCGTGACCGCGTCGATGTCGGTCGCGCCTTCGACCGGTCCGGTCTCGGCGACGCCACCGGCCGACAGATCGAGCGTCGCGGTCTGGCCCACCTGCAGGGTTACCGTGCGCGTGGTGGTCTGGCCGCCGGCGACCGCGTCGATGCGGTACGCCCCCGGCGGCAGGCCGGCGACGTTGTACGTGCCGTTGACCGCCTGCACGCGTCGGGTCAGGCCGGTGGCGACGTTGGTCGCGGTGACCTGCGCCTCGGTCGCTGGTGCCGAATCTACGATGACCTGGCCGCGGACCGTCGCACCGGTGCTTTGCGCCATCGCGGCCGGCGCGAAGGCAAGACAACTGGCCAACGCGCAGGACAGCAGGTGGGGTGTCGGACGGGGGAATCTCGACTGGTACTTCATATGCTTCCTCTCTCCAAAAGCATCGTGAACCACGTGGAATCGTTTACATCGAACACACACAAAGGGCCGTGAGCACCGGGTACGGCCGGACCTCCCAAGTTCTCTAGGACGGTGGACGGGTTGCCTCGCCGCTGGACTCGCGCACGATCAGTTCCGTCGTCAGGACGGAGGACTCGTTCGTGGCCTCGCCCGCCACCTTGGCGATGAGCAGCCGGGCCGCGCGTGCACCGAGTTCCGCGATGTTGACGCGAATGGTCGTGAGCGCAGGGTGCACGTAGCGCGCCAGCGGGATGTCGTCGAACCCCGCGAGCGCGATATCGGCGGGCACGCGTACGCCGGCCTGGGCGAAAGCAAAGAGGCAGCCCAGCGCCATCATGTCGTTGGCGGCGAACACTGCATCGGGGCGCGGCGAGGCTTCCAGCAACTCGCGTCCGGCGCGGTGGCCTGAGGCTTCGTCGAAGTCGCCCGGCAGCACCCATTCCTGCGCGCCGGGCAACAGCCGCTGCAACGCTTCGCGATAACCGCGCAGGCGTTCATGCGCGTCGAAGTTGTCCTGCGGCCCGGCGATGAACGCGATGCGCCGATGGCCGCTGGCGACCAGGTGTTCGACCATCGCCATCGCACCGCCGTGGTTGTCCACGCCGAGCACGGCCGTGCCGTCCAGCCCGGCCTGACTATTGATGAGCACCGCCGGCAGCGAGGGCTCCAGGTGTTCGCTCAGCAAGGTGGGCGCGGTGACGAACGGCGACATCACCAGCAGCCCGTCGACGCGTCCTCGCATCGCGCGCAGGGCGGCGCCCTGCTCTTCCGGATTGCCGTGATAACTGGATACGAGCAGATGCAGGCGCTGCGCGCGGGCAATCTGGTCGATGCCGCGCATCAGTTCGGAAAAGAACTCGCCATACAGATCCGGCAGGACCACGCCAAGCGTCTGGGTGCGCCGGCTGCTGAGGCTGCGCGCGGCCGCGTGCGGGGTGTAACGCAACTCCTGAGCCGCCGCCAGCACGCGGTTGCGGACCTCCTCGGCGACGTTGCCGTGGCCATTGAGTGCCCGTGAAACGGTGGCCACCGAGACCTGGGCCACGCGCGCGACGTCTTTGATGGTTACGCTGGCCAAGCTTCCACCGCCCTCCGCGGACAATGCGCGCGGACTGTAATCGTTTTCAAATTCAAGTGTAAAGCCAGCGTTACGAAACCGCGGGCGAACACCGCAAAAGCGGACGCAGGCACCGGTTTCGCCCGCGCTGATGCTGCAGCGCCACATGAAATCCCGGAGCGTACGGCGCCGCTCAAGCCGCCTCCCTGGGCGTGCGGGCGCGGATCGCCAAGGCGTGGATGTCGGTCGTCATGAGCTCGCCCAGCGCCGCATAGATCGCGCGATGGCGCGCGATCGGACTGAGGCCGGCGAACGCGTCGCTGACCACGTCCACCCGGAAGTGGCCTCGCCCGTCGGCCGCGCCGGCGTGCCCGGCATGGCGATGGCTCTCGTCCTCGATCTCCAGCGACTGCGGTGACAGCGTCGCCTGCAACGCCGCGCGTATCGCTTCGACGCGCTGCTCGCGGGGCAAAGGCCCCACGCTCACGGCAGCACCTTGCGGAACGGCCGGACCTCCACGCGCTGATAAACGCCGGCGGCGACATAGGGGTCGGCATCGGCCCAGTCGCGGGCCGCCTGCAGCGAGTCGAATTCGGCGATCACCACGCTGCCGCTGAAACCCGCCGGGCCCGGATCTTCCGCATCGATGGCCGGGCACGGCCCGGCCAGCAGCAGCCGGCCTTCGTCGCGCAGCGCGGTCAGGCGCGCCAGATGCTCGGGGCGGGCCTGCAGACGGCGGGCCAGCACGTCCTGGCCGTCATAACCTTCGATCACGTACCACATGGAATCGGTGCGTCCTTCCTGCGTCGGGTTGCATGAATTGTAGTCGGCGACGTGGCTGGACACGGCCGGGGCGAGGCCGTACCCTTGCCTTCACGCCCAAGACCGGCCGCAGCGGCCCGTCGCGACAGGCTCCCCACTCCGTCGCCACTCGCACCAAGTGCTCCGCTGCCCCCGACGGTCCACGCGCCCGCAAACCCTACGTTTCCGCCGCCACGCCCCCGCGTGACGCGCTGGCCGTAGCCGTTGGGCCAGGCACGACCTTTCATGCAGTCCGTTGCATCCCCGGTGGCCGAAGGCCGCCAGCACCGAAGCGATTAGCAGTGCCGACGGCCCGGAGGGGCCGGTCCCGAATGACCGAAGAACGCGCAGCCGACGCGAGCGATCCGCAACCCGTGCCCGCCCCGGCCCCTGCCTCGCCGCAGCAGCAGGAAATGCCGCTGGCGGTGGTGCATGGGCAGCCGGTGCTGCAGATCCCGCAGGACCTGTACATCCCGCCGGATGCGCTGGAGGTGATCCTCGAGGCGTTCGAAGGACCGCTCGACCTGCTGCTGTACCTGATCCGCCGGCAGAACCTGGACATCCTCGACATCCCCGTGGCGGACATCACCCGCCAGTACGTCGAGTACATCCAGGCCATGCACGAGATGCGCTTCGAACTAGCCGCCGACTACCTGGTCATGGCCGCCATGCTGGCCGAGATCAAGTCGCGCATGCTGCTGCCGCGCGCGCCGAACGAGGAAGGCGAGGAAGAGGATCCGCGCGCCGAACTGGTCCGCCGCCTGCAGGAGTACGAGCGTTTCAAGAAGGCGGCTGAGGACATCGACTCCCTGCCCCGCCAGGACCGCGATACCGCGCCGGTGCAGGCCTTCGTCCCGGACCGGGCGTCGGTCAAGCTGCCGCCGCCGGTGGACCTGAAGGAGATGCTGCTGGCGTTGCACGACGTGCTCAAGCGCGCCGAGCTGTTCACCCAGCACGCGATCAAGCGCGATGCCCTCAGCGTCCGCCAGCGCATGGGCGAACTGCTGGAGCGCATGAAAGACGGGGCGTTCCACCGCTTCGAGACGCTCTTCACGGCCGAGGAAGGCAAGCTTGGCGTGGTGGTGACGTTCCTGGGCCTGCTGACGCTGGCCAAGGAGCAACTGGTGGAGATCGTGCAGGAGGCACCGTTCGCACCGATCTACGTGAAGTCGCTCGCGCTGCTCAAGGAAGGGGAAGAGATCGAACTGAGCAGCGAGTTCGACGAGCCGGCCGCGAACGATGGCTGATGCCATCGAAGGCCAGGGACCAGAGGCCGGAGGCCAGTGGCTCCCACCGCAGTTCCTCACGGCCCCAGCCCCGAAAGACACGTTTCTACTGGCCCCTGGCCCCTGACCTCTGGCCCCTGATACATGGACCAACAACTGATCACCCGCATCGTCGAAGCCGCGCTGCTGGCCGCCAACCAGCCGCTGACGCTGGCGCAGCTGCACGCGCTGTTCCCCGAGGATCAGCCGGCGCCGCCGGACAGCGTCGAACAGGCGCTGCAGTCGCTGCGCGAGGGCTGCGAGGACCGCGGCGTAGAACTGGTGGAAGTGGCCTCCGGTTTCCGCTTCCAGGTGAAGGCCGACGTGCATCCCTGGGTGGCGCGGCTGTGGACCGAGCGCCAGACGCGCTACACGCGCGCCACGCTCGAAACGCTGGCCCTGATCGCCTATCGCCAGCCGATCACGCGCGGCGAGATCGAACAGGTGCGCGGCGTGGCGGTCAACAGCAACATCATCAAGGCGCTGGAAGAGCGCGAATGGATCCGCGTCGTCGGGCATCGCGACGTGCCGGGCAAGCCGGCCCTGTTCGGCACCACCCGCGCCTTCCTCGACTATTTCGGCCTCAAGCGCCTGGACGAACTGCCGCCGCTGTCGGAGCTGAAGGACATCGGCGAACTGGAACCGCAACTGCAGTTCGAGAACGCGCCGATCGCCGCAGGCGGCGTCGGCGCAGGCGATGCCTCCAATGTGGAAGGCGGTGAAGCCGCCGCTGGGACGGCCGAAGCCGAAGGTCAGGCCGATGCGACCGACGCGGGGAACACGGGCGAGCAGGAGACGTCCGACGAGCCAGCCGGCGAGGTTTCCGCGTCCAGCGAGGGCGCCAGCGACGCGAATGCCGATGGCGACGCCGACGTGGAAGCAGATATGGAGCCTGACACTGAAGCGTCGGTGGCTCTGGTGGACGAGCCGGCCGACGACGAGACCAACGACGAGATTCCCGTCGACGACGAGGTGACCGACCTCGACCTCGACGAAACCGAATACGCCCTGCAGGGCGACCCCGATGCCGCGCCGGGCGAGCGCGCGGCGGACGCGAACGATCACGAGCAAGACACCCACGCCGTCGAGACGACGACCGTTCCGGATGAGGACGAGGCCGAACTGGCCGAGTCGGAGCAACACAAAAATGACTGAAGAAAAGAGCCGCAAGCTCACCCTCAAGCGCGCCGTCGACACGACCGCCGAAGCGCCCCGCCTGGAAGAACGGCTGCACAAGGTGCTGGCGCAGGCCGGCCTGGGCTCGCGCCGCGCGCTGGAACAGCGCATCGCCGACGGCCTGGTCAAGGTTAACGGCGAGACCGCGCAGGTGGGCATGAGCGTCAAGAGCGGCGACAAGATCGAGCTCGATGGCCGCCAGTTCGTCGCCAGCGCGCTGACCGATCCGTCCCGCGTGCTGATGTACAACAAGCCCGAAGGCGAAGTGACCACGCGCGAGGATCCCGAGGGTCGTCCGACCGTGTTCGAGGCGCTGCCCGCGCTCAAGGGCGCGCGCTGGATCGCCATCGGCCGCCTCGACATCAACACCACCGGCCTGCTGCTGCTCACCACCGACGGCGAGCTGGCCAACGCGCTGATGCATCCCTCCTTCGAGGTCGAGCGCGAGTACGTCTGCCGCGTGCGCGCTCCTGAAGGCCAGGAGACCGTGCCGGACAACATCGTCGATCGCCTCGCGCGCGGCGTCGCGCTGGAAGACGGCCCGGCCAAGTTCGACGAGATCGAGCGCATCGGCGGCACCGACTCGCACGACTGGTTCCGCGTCGTGGTGAAGGAAGGCCGCAACCGCGAAGTGCGCCGGCTGTGGGAATCGCAGGGCTGCCAGGTGAGCCGCCTCAAGCGCATCCGCTATGGCGAGGTTTCGCTGCCGCGCGAACTGCTGCGCGGACAGTCGCGGGAACTGACCTCCGACGCCGTCGAATCGCTGCGCGGCAAGCTGGGCCTGGAAGACGGCACGCCGTCGGCGTTGACGCTGCAGCCGGTCATCGGCCAGCGCAAAGCGACCAAGGCCACCATCGACCTGACCGGCAAGAGCCGCGCGCACGGTTACGTGGGCGGCCACAACACCGCCGACGAAGGCCGCGAATTGCGCCGCTTCGACCACGTGCGCGAGGACCGCGGCCGTGGCCGCGGCGGCCCGCGCAAGCACGGCGGCCTCACGGTCAGCGGTGAGGCCGCTGCCAAGGCCGGCAACAAGCCGTTCAAGCAGCGCAAGGAAAAAGGCCCGAAGCCGTTGCCGGAAGGCAATCCCGCCGCGTTCCGCACCTGGTATGTGCCGGACGGCGTCGACACCGGTCCGAGCGGTCACCGCAATCCCGATGGCGCGCGCGGCCCGCGCAAGCCTTACGGCAGCAAGCCCGGCGGCGGTGGACGTCCCGGTGCCGGCGGCCGTCCGGGCGGTGGTGCGGGCGGTCAGCGTCGCGAAGGTGGTTTCGGCGGTGAAGGCCGCAGCGGCTTCGGCGAACAACGCAGGGGCGGCGGCGGTGGTCAGAGCCAAGGCCAGGGCCAGCGTAGCTCGCGGCCGTACGGCCACCCGGGCAACGCACCGAGCTTCCCGTCCGATCACGCCAACCCGGGCAGCTTCAATCCCTACGGCGACAAGCCGCGCGGTCCGAAGCCCGCGCGTCCGGGCGGCAATCGTCCCGGTGGCCAGCGGCCCG